>CAKPBH010000042.1 GCA_934140355.1 uncultured Bacilli bacterium
ACAACTTTCATATTTACCTCTTTTCTATTTAATTATATAATGAATGGTTTATTTTTAAAATACTTAAATTTATTTTTAAAGAAAAATTACCACAAAAATAAATATTTGGGCAATTTTTATCCATCACTTAAAGAAATTTGATATGGATCGGCATAAGTTCCAGTTCCTCCCGTTACGATAACATTAGGATTAAGACGTAAAACGGGGCGAACCCCACCAACGCCACTAGATGGACCTGCATTTATACTCTGTTCATCTGGGAGCCAGGCAAAAGCTACTGCAGCGGAAGAACCAGAACTATAAGAAGTAGCAAACCAATAAAATCCGCCATTATTAATTAACGAATTTGTTGAATCGTAGACATTGGTATTCTGATAAGCTGTTTCTAAATTAACCTTTGTAATAGTCTTAAAATCTTCATCATTTATATTCCAAGCACTACTACTATTACATACTCCTCCATATGCATAAATACTATTACAGTATGTTAATGCCTTTTTGTTTAAGTTTGCTAAATGACTAGGAACGCCAGAACTAGACTCAGCGGAACTACCACAACTAGTACTTATAGATAAATCCGAGTTAGTACACATACACTCTAAAGCACCAGCACTGATTAAATAAGCACTATCATTTTTGATATATGCTATCCTCCACCCATTCACATTAAATTTAAACGCTGAAAAGGAGCAATATCCCATATCACTATCACTTACATAATTTGCATTTTGTCCAGAGCAACTATTTCCCGTACAACCATTACTGCCTGTATATTTGACATAAGAACCAAGCGCTACAGAGCTTAATTTAGTTTCATAATTGGATAACCAATGCTTTCCAGTATCTAGTAATAAATCTCCACCATTTTCAAAACCATAAGAAACTCCAAAATTGATGGTAATATCACTACTAGAATCATTTTTAATTTTTAAATAAACAATATAGTCAGTTTTGCCTTCAATTAATCCTGTACCCTGGTGTTCACTGGTACTAAGATATCCTATCTTAACACTTGTTAAACTACTAGTTGATCCATAGTAAATTCCATATTTTAATTTTATTTCTTCTGTATTTGATACTGTTAACATAGCGTTTTTACTACTATTGGCTGCTACTGTAATAGAATAGTTATTATTATCACTATTTAAGATAAATTTGTAAGTCAATAATCCTTCAATAATACTAGAAGTATCTGTAGTTGTTACTAATGAAAAGGTTTGATAAAGGCTGGTTATAGAGATAACAAATAAAATAAATATTATTAAAATGATATTTTGTTTACCTATTTTGTTAATAAAGTTATAAATCTTATTCATTTCTATCCCATTCCCTATCTTTATTCTAGTCAAAATTTTATCATAAATTTGATTTATTTTCAAGGAATATATTTAAAATGTTCTTGATATGTGTTAAAATGTTTAATGATTGGGTGGTGATGAAAATAAAAAATATATCAAAATTTAAAGTGGAAAATGGAATTATTATTCCCATTATTTTATTTGGTATTATTAGTATTATTTCTATTTATTGTACTAAAAGTACTTTAGGGACAGATTTCCAAGATTATTGGATTAAGCAAGGCATTTGGTATATAATGGGAATTGGACTTGCTTACTTGATGATGTTTTTGGGAAATAAATTTTTGTACAATAATGCCTGGTGGTTTTACCTTTTTGGTGTATTATCTTTAATCTTAGTGTTGTTTTTTGGCGTTACTAGAAAAAATGCAACATGTTGGTTTAAAATTCCTTTTATCGGGACGATTCAACCTAGTGAATTTATGAAAGTATTTTTGATTATTATTTTATCTCGATTAATTCATGAATTTAATGAGAAATATATTGATCCTACTATTGAAGAAGAATTTAAATTTTTAATTAAAATTATGATTTTAGTTGCAATCCCCTCTGTTTTAACTTTTATTGAACCTGATACTGGTGCCGTAATGATTTATTTGATTATTACTATTGTTATGTTATTTATCGGAGGAATTAGGAAGAGATGGTTCTTTTTACTTTTCTTCTTTATTGCTGTTGTTTTGGGAAGTGGAGCTTTGATTTATCTCTATAATCAAGATTTATTTATTAAAGTATTTGGAACTAGTCTTTTTTATCGAATTGATAGAATTACAAATTGGTCTTCTAGTAGTGGAATGCAACTTAAAAACTCCCTAATTGCAATTGGTTCTGCTGGAGTATTTGGTCATGGATTTAATCATACCCCAATTTATTTTCCAGAAATGCAAACAGATTTTATTTTTGCTGTTATTGCCTCTAATTTTGGCTTACTTGGATCTAGTTTATTGATTTTGTTAATTCTATTTTTTGATATGAATTTAATCCATACTACTTTTAAAGCTAATGATTTTATGGATAAGTACGCAATTGGGGGAATTGTTGCCGTTTTACTATTTCAACAAGTTCAAAATATTTCCATGACGATTGGTCTTTTGCCCATTATGGGAATTACTTTACCGTTCATTAGCTATGGGGGATCATCGCTGCTTTCTTATATGTTACTAGTAGGAATGATTTTTAATGTATCAAATGAAAGTTTAAGATATACCAACTAAAAAAGAAACACAAATTTAAAAATGTGATTCTTTTTTATTTTATTAATTTTCTAGTATATACTTTTGTAATATCTATCATGTCATTTTCATAAATTATTAATTTTGTGTTATCTTGTAGAAAAATTGTTTCTTTGACATTCATCTCACTTCTGTAATAGCTTTTCAACCGTTCATTTAGTAAAATGGTTTTCAATCGATTTAAAAGTATTTTTGTTTCAAGATATTCTGCTTTTTTTCTGATTTGATTCACTTGGTTTCACCTCCTAAAATAAATAGTAGCCATAAATTAGGCCACAGATAGCGCCTATTAAGTGGGATAGATGGGAAATATTATCTTTTTTAAAGATGCCATCAATAATTTCACTAGCAACAAAGAAGAAAAAGATTAAAATTAGCGTTAAGGGAATTTTTCCACTTTGAATATTTACAAGTGAACTTAAAAGAATTGTCATAAATGATATTCCGCTTCCCCCTTGAATACTATTTTTACTTAAGATGGCGTTGATTAGGCCCGTAATAAAGGCGGTTAAGAGAATCATTTTTAATAAATTTATGCTACCATATTTTTCTTCTATCATTGGTCCTACTAAGAGAATATAAATAAAATTATTTCGAAAATGAGACCAATTTTCATGGCCTAAGATATGCGTAAACATTCTCATGTAAGTAACTGGTGAAAAAGGATTTCCTCTACTAGATGAAAAGAAATAAGTACTTTTCTTCTTGGTTATTCTTCCTAGGAAAAGAACGAAAAGGGAGAGAAAAAAGTAAGAAAGAATCACATAAGAATTATACTGAATGTAGGATAAAAGATTCATTTTATTTGGCTTGCTTTTCTAAAGCCATTTTTGCAGCGGCTTGTTCGGCTTGTTTTTTGCTACTACCACTACCTGTACCCATTACAATATTATCCACCATTACTTGGCAAGTAAATGTTTTATTGTGTGCTGGTCCTAATTCATTAATAATTTCATAATTCACACTTTTTCTAACCGTTTGAACTAATTCTTGTAATTCTGACTTATAGTCGTGTAAAAAATCTACTTTCTTTTCAATGTAAGGAATAATGATATCCATCACAAACTTACTTGTAGGGGTAAATCCTTTATCTAAATACATTGCACCAATAAAAGACTCAAAGACATCGGCTAAAATGGTGGTATTGGCTTCACTCTCACCACTACCTAGAAGAATATCTTTTTCTAATTTGAGTTCTTTTGCATAAGTAGCGCAAGCTTCTTCACAGACATAGGAAGCCCTCATTTTGGTCATGGTTCCTTCTTCTAAATGTTTTTCGTTATATAAATAGTCACTGATGGTTAGTTCTAAGACGGCATCTCCTAAAAATTCTAATCGCTCATAACTTTCAACATTATGTTCATTACTATAGGAAGTATGGGTAAATGCTTTTTGATATAAATCTTTATTGGTATGAATATTTAATTTATCTAATATTTCCATAATTATCACCTAATTTCTAACTCTTTTATTATATCATGTATTTTATTTTTTCAACATTTATTTAGTAGATGTTTACAAAAAGTTTAAAATACTGTAAAATATTATTATGTTAGATAGGAGATGCTAATTGTGCGGAAGAAGATTTTTTCTATTATTTTGGTTATTTGTATTTTTTTCTTAAGTGGTTGTGATGTTAATGAGAAAACGATGGATAATATTAATATTTATACGACGACTTATCCAATTCAATTTATTATTAATCAGTTGTATATGGATCATTCAAAAGTTTATAGTGTATATCCTACGGGAGTAGATGTTTCTCATTATGAACTTTCTAATCGAAAGTTAGAAGAATATAGTAATAGTGATTTATTTGTTTTTAATAGTTTAGATAAAGATAGAGATTATGCTGTTAAAATGATTAATTTAAATTCTAAATTGAAAGTGATTGATGTTGCCACTGGAATGAAATATGATAATTCCATTGAAGAATTATGGCTTAATCCTAATAATTATCTTATGATGGCGGAAAATTTAAAAAATGGACTTGCAGAATATATTAATAATCCTTATTTGGTTGAGGAAATTGAAGATAAATATAAGGATTTAGAGTATGAGATTTCTAAATTAGATGCTAGTTTAACAGAAGCAGTAAGTGGGGCTAATTATAAGGTTATTGTTGTGGATAATGATATGTTTCGTTATTTAGAAAAATATGGGCTTAAGGTAATTTCTTTAGAAGAAAATAAAGATTTAAGTAGTAATAAAATTGAAGAAGTTAAGAATTTAATTCAGGATAAGCAAATTAAATATATTTATTCAACCAGTAGTAAAAGTAATGAAACTGTAAGTGGGTTAATTGATGAATATCATTTGGATTTAGTTCCTATTAATACAATGCACTCCACAGATGGGAATATTACTAGTAGTAATGATAATTATTTAACGATTATGACCAATAATATTAATCAGTTAAAAAAAGAATTGTATAAATAAAAGTATAAGATTTTTCTATTCTTATACTTTTTCTTCGTCTTTATAATAAGGCATTAATTCTTTTATTGTTAGTGTTTTTAATCTTCCTAAGTCAAATAATATTTCCGTATTTTTATGTCCTAAATTCATTAAGAGGTCTAGGCATTTTCCACATGGTAGGACAGGTTTGCTATTTTTATTTAGGATTAATATTTTTTCGATAGTATTTTCATCATTTAAATAAAGATTTGATAGAGCTACTTCTAGGGGATGGACTTTATCTTTGATTCCTAGTCCGAAATAAAAGTGATGGTTGCTGGAGAGGATGACGGCTACTTCTTTGTTGGCCTCTTTTAATAAATATAATTTTTGTTGTGCTTTAAAAAAGAGAATATTCCAGTCTTCTTTTGGTTCATCCCTCCCTTCAAAGGCAATATAGAATGTATCATAAGACAGTTGATAATCGGCTACTTCTTTGAGGCTACTTTTTTTGATGATTCCCCCGATTTTTTGGAAGAAGTTTTTATAAGTTCCCTCAGTTGGAGACTGAATAACAAAGGAATGATAACCTAATTTTTTCACTTCCTCTTCGGCTAATTTAAATAAGTTTAAGCCAACTCCTTTTCTTTGGTACTCGGGTAAGACAGCAATTTCTCTTATTTCGGCTGAATCAGGAAAAGCCTCAAGTAAGCTTTTGGCATAAAAGATATAACCAATTATTTTTTCTTCTTCAGTGGCAACGATAATGCGATTATTTTCAATAATTTGATCTTTTAAATGGTTTACTCTATCCTCTAGATTTTCTTTTCTTTGTACTAATATTCTACTTGGTAAGATGTCATAATAAGTATTTTTCCAAACATCATCTTTAATTTTTACAATTTTATATGCATCAGTTGGGTATGATTTTCTAAATTCCATTTTTTCACTCTCCTATTATTCTAAGTATAACAAAATTTTAAAAAAAGAAAAATACTTTGAAGTACTTTTCTTATATTTCTTGCAATACACTGATAATCATTGGTTTATTGCCAGTTTGATTACTTAAGTATTTACTTAGATTGTCTCTGATGGCACTTTTGATTTTACCATAATCAACGTAATTTTCATGGACGTTTTCGTTGATTACTTTAACACATATTTCTTTAATTTGATCAATTAAATCAGTGCTATCTTTTACATAAACGAAACCTCTAGTTAAAATTTCTGGGCCAGCGAGTATTTTTTTTGTCTTTTTAGATAAAGTTGCTGAAATTACAATAATTCCATTGTCCGATAGCATTTCTCTATCCCGTAAAACGATTTCTCCAATATCATCACTAGAGTCTCCATCAATGGAAATATCTCCACATGGAATTTTAGTAAAATCATTTTCAACGAGTTTCCCATTGTTAAAACTTGCGACAAATCCATTTTCTTTTAAGATAATATGATTATCTGGAATTCCTACTTGGTTAGCTAGGGTGGCATTAGCAACTTGATGACGATATTCGCCTTTGATTGGAAAATAATATTTTGGTTTCATTAAATCCATCATCATCATTAAGTCTTCAGCGGAAGCATGATGAGATAGATTATCTTTAGATAACGTTACTACTTCAACATCTAATTTTGATATATCATCTAGTAATTTATAAAAAGTTTTTTCCCTTCCCTCATAAATTGGTGTTGCTAAGAAAACAGTATCGCTTTCTTTTAACTTAATAAACTTGTCATAGCCATTAACGATTTTATAAATTGTTGAGTAAGGTCTTTCTCTTTCATTGGAATTTAGAATAGCAACATCAGGATCATTAATGTTGGATAAGTCTCCTATGCACTTTTCATTAATAAATAAATAGTTATTTTTTGTTGCATAATCAACAATACTTTGTAATTTTTTTCCCATGATTACAATTTTTCTATCGGTCTTTGATACTTCATTAAATAATTCTTGAATTCGATATAAATGGGAACTTAAAACATTAAAAATAATTCTTCCGTTTGCCTTACTAAGGGTCTCTCTAATTAGATTAGAAATTCGATGATGTGGAGAAGTATGTCCACTTTTTTGGGCATAAATAGACTCTGACATTAAACATAATACGCCTTGCTTTCCAATATAAGCAAGTTTTCCCATGTCTGTTTGGTAATGTCCTCTCATTGTTGCATCAAATACAAAGTCTGAGGCATAAAAGATTACGCCATCTTTGGTATAGATTGCATATCCTAGGTTATCGGGAATAGAATGGGATAATCCTACTGGGAATACTTTGACATGTCCAATATTTAGGGTTTTATATGCTGGTATTTCAATTAGATTCTTTGTTGATACTTTCTTTATTTCTAATTCTTTTTTTAATAAGGCAATTGTAAATTTTGAACCATAGATAGGTACCTTCTCAAGAGATTCGGCAATATCTTGAATTGCCCCAAAGTTTTCAAAGTGTCCATGTGTTAAAAAAATACCTTTTACTCTTTTCTTATTTTCTTTTAAATAATCAATATTAGGAATAACGTAATCAATTCCTAACATTTGTTCATCCGCATATTTTAGTCCAGCGTCGATTACTAAGATATCTTTATCAATTTCAATTACATACATATTTTTCCCAATTTCATTTAATCCACCTAGACTAAAGATTTTAATTTTACTCATTACTTTTTTCTCCTTTCTTTTTATCCAGTTCAAAGACTTTATAAGTATACCAAAAAAAGGACATTTTCGCAAGTTATTCCTTATGACATTACCTCAAAATTCATTATATTTTAAAGAAAAATCTAAAGAAGTATTTTCCTTAGTTAAAAAATAAGGTATAATATTTATGAAAGGTATGGTGAAGAAAATGTTAGAAAACAAGGTTGCTATCATTACTGGTGGCACAAGAGGAATTGGCTTTGAAACCGTTCGCTTATTTCTAAAAAATGGAGCACGTGTTGCTTTATTTGGTTCTAGAGAGGAAACCGTTAATCAAGCATTAAGTCAATTAAAAGAAGAGAATAGCCATTACGAAGTTATGGGGTTATTTCCTAATTTAAGTAATGAGGAAGAAATTAAGAAAGCTTTTCAGAAGGTATATGATACTTTTGGACAGATTGATATTTTAATTAATAATGCGGGGATTTCTTCGTCTACTCCACTTACTAGTTATACAGAAAGTGAGTTAGATAAAATTATTAATGTTAATATTAAATCCGTTTTCTTATGCTCGAAGGTCGTTGTTCCTTATATGAAACAAATCGGTGGTGGCGTTATTTTAAATACAAGTTCCATGGTTAGTATTTATGGACAACCTAGTGGATGTATGTATCCGGCTAGTAAGTTTGCGGTAAATGGGTTGACAAAGTCTTTAGCAAGAGAACTTGCTCCACTTCATATTCGGGTTAATGCTGTTGCGCCTGGAATTACAGAAACGGATATGGTTTCAGCATTACCAAAAGAAGTTATTGAGCCACTAATTAAGACTATTCCAATGGGAAGAATTGGGAAACCTATGGATATCGCGAATGCATTTTTATATCTTGCTAGTGATATGGCTAGTTATGTTACTGGTGATATTCTGCAAGTAGATGGTGCAGCTCGCTCATAAAAAGCATCTATGGTGCTTTTTTTTCGGCAATAAAAAAGCCACTAAAAAGAGTTGCAATAATACAAATAGAAAGAAGAAGATAGAGATTAAAATGAAAAAGATAAGCAATGCCTATGATAAGACTTTTGGTTAAGAAAAAAATAATTTCCTCTAGACTTAAGTAAGAAATAATTTCATTCTCCCCTAGTTCGTATAAATTTTCTAGACTAATATTTTCATATATTTTTATGCCGATTCCTTCAAAGAAGGCTATGATTAAGAGAAAAATTCCACTTTTTAGATGTAGTTTAATAAAAAGAATTATGGCTAATAAAAGACAGAGGTATTTAAAATTATTTTTCCCTACTCTTTTACTAAAGAAGTAGACAACAATTAGGGAGGAAAGATTGGTAATTATATTAAATACTCCAACATACCAAATCTTATTTTTTACGGATAAATATAAAAATAAGGGTTGTATTTCTAAAAAAATCACTTTAAATTGTTCTAAAATGCTAAAGATTATTTTAGATTTTGAAAGTTTTATTTTAAAAATACTGCTTCTTCTTGTTTCTTTTAATTTAATTTTTTTTGTAAGGACAGGATAAATACTAATTAAAGAAAGAATAAGGATTAGAATACCACTGATTAAAATGGGTAATTTACTGATTAAAATGGTTCCTATAATCGAAGAGATGATAGTTCCTAAATAAATCATGCAAACTAATTGATTGGTTTTTAAATTTTCTTTTTTTAAAATAGATAATGCTAGGTAGTGTCTGGTGACATGATAAGAATAAGTACTTATGGATAAAAGAAAACTAAAGAGAATTAAAGAGGAATAAGTATTTTTCATAACCGATAAGTAAAGGTAGCAGATTCCATAAAGAAGGGATGAAGTGACTAGAACAAATTTATAATTTAACCTTAGGCTAATAACGTTTACAAACAAACCAAAAGCGTAGAGAAGAAATAAAAAGAAAAAAAGGTCTGATAATGAATAACCTTTCTGATATAGGATAACTAATGAGAAGACGGAGACAAGCCCTCTAGTTATGGTGGATAAAAATAAAAAGATATGATAGTTTTTATAATACTTTTCCATACTAAAATCACCTATTGTTAGTATGGATTATCTTTTTTAAATTATTTATTTTACATAAAGGGAAATAAAAAGTTTTAATACCTTAGGAAAAAGATAGACTTCTAGAATACTTGAGATAAAACTTAAGATAATACAAAACATTAAAATTACTAAGTATTTTTTTAGCATTCTTTGATGATTTTTCTTTTTTGCAAAGATGATTTTAAAACAATAACTAGAAAACATTATGCTATAAATACTTAAAAGAAAGACTGTTAATAAATTTAAGATTTGACTAGGAAAGGTATAGAGCAAAACGGCTAAGAAACCTTTTAATTTATAGCTAAGAAAGATTGAGGCAATGGAGAATCCTACTAAAAACCCTTTTAAGTAAGCAATAAAAATATTAAAAACTACGCCTATCATGCTAAGACCAAAGATAAAGATAAGCCCAATAAATAAATAATTAATAATTAAACTATTTTTGAAGGCTAGTCCATTATCAATGGTATTTTTGCTAATACTGGTAAAGAAGGCAGTAATTGTTTTTATTACACTATTTTTATCTAAGGTAGTGGATAACATTAAAAAGATGGAACCAGAGATAATTCCTAAAAGGATTATGCTTGCGACAAAGTAATTGAATTTCTTATTGGGTAAAATAATTTCTTTTAACTTGATTTTTTTCTTATTTTCTTTCTTCATCTTTATCACCACTTAAATATATTATAAATCACTTGTTTTTATGCCTATTTTTCGGTATAATTATTTTAGAGGTGACTAATTTTGAGTAAAGTAAAAGCAAAAAAAGCAGAAGAAGTAAAAGTAGAAGAAGCTGCTGGATTATCTAAAAAGGAATTATATGATTTAAATAAAAAGAAAAAAGAAGAAAGTAAGGTAAAAAAAATAAAGGCTCCTTCTCGGAAGAAAAAGACAAAGAAGACTTATCAACATAATTTGGGGGCTAGAATATTTGCGATTATTATGTTAATTTTAATGATTGGTTCTGTTGCAGCATCTATATTTGCTTATCTTCAATAAAAAATACTTATCAAGAATTTTTCCTTGGTAAGTATTTTTAAATGATTAGATATAAGAATACTAATGAAACTACAGCTACAATTACGCCTAGTAAGACATAAGAGACAAACCCTAAGTCGTGAGTTTTTTCTTCTTGCTCTGGTTTTGCTATCTCTATATCCTCAGGAGGAGCAATTTTACTACTATTTTCTATGGAAGCGGCTAAGGTCATGGTGTTATCAATTGTATCGGGTTCCTTGATTACTGGTTGTGGTTTCTCTTCGGATTGATAATTGATTTTGGTTGCTGCTACTCTGCCCTGATATTTTTGGATAAACCAAGTTTCAAAATTGGGGAACGATAGGCTGTTAAAATAAACAACATTTTCTACTTCAATGTGATTATACACAATAATTTGATGCGATAAGTTGATAAGGCTAGAGAGATATTTGTCTAAATCATTGAATGCTTGCTCGCTATTTATTTTAATTCTTTCTAGAATTTTATTTTCAATTCTTGGAATGACAAAGACTTTACTTTGGTCAAAAAGTATTTTTTGAATCGATATATCCGTTGGATTTTCCATTAAACAAGTGGTTAGAAATACTTTTTTTGTATTAGGAATTAACAAATAAAACTTTAGTTCTTTTTCTTCTATCTCATAGATACATCTTTCTTGTGTTTTTAAAATCATTCTTTGTACCATATTATACCACCCGCTACTATTATCTTCTATTATTAAGGTAATTATAACAAAAAAAAGATAACTTGTCATTATCTTTTTTCATTTTCTTTTAATAAACGTGAATTTTAACTTGGATTTCCGTTTTTAGGTTAAAAACTGAAATAAGTCTTGTTATAATATATTACCAGTTTCCTTGGTTTGAAGGAGGTAATAAAAATGAAAGAATGGAAACATTTAACATTTGAACAAAGAAAGACTATTTCATCTGGTATATCACATAATTATAAATTAAGAGAAATTGGGGAAAATTTATTAGTTGATCCAACTAGTGTATCAAAAGAAGTGAAAAGGAATAGAATTGAAACTTCAGCTGGTTTAAAAAATGATTGTAAACGCACCAAGACCCGAGTTTGACAGTTTTAATTTAAAAATCCTCTCTAGGTATTATAAAACCTAGTTTTTCTTTGTTAACTTTGT
>CAKPBH010000043.1 GCA_934140355.1 uncultured Bacilli bacterium
TCGCCAATGGCTAATTTTTTGTAATTATTACTAATTGTTACTTTTGTTTTTTCATCATTAGGTGTAACTTTTAAAGATACTTTAGTTTTATTTGTTATGTATTTATCAAAATTATTAGCATCTATTTTTTTGTTATCTATAAGTATTTCTTTTAATGAAACATCACTACTTTTTTGAATTTGAGTAACTGTTGTAATATTTGTACTATTACTTTTGATTGTAGAATTAGTTTTTGGTTGATTGGTATTATTATTGGTATCATTGCTATTGTTACTGCCACTATTACTATTATTATTACTATTGGTATTATTGTTAGTATTGCTATTGGAAGATTGCGTATTTGAATTGATAGATGATTCTTGATTACATGGTGATGAATAACCTAACGAATCTCCATCTGGATACCATCTGTCACCATCCTTAGTAGCTCTATGCCAGTGTCCATCTCCATGTTTTCCATACGTTACACCATTACAACTAACAATAGAATCTCCCCTTAGTCGACCACTACTAGCATAAACTATGCTACCGTTAAAGATTAATAGAGTTATTATTAGTACAAAATGCTTTTTTTTCATTTGGCTTCCTCAATACTTTCTAGTATAAATTTAATATAATTATCTGCTTCATCTTCTATGTTTTCGATATTGAATTCAAATAGTTCTTTGTCTAAATGATGTAATTCATAATGTGCAAATTCGTGGAGTAATGTCTTTTTCTTTTGGCTTTTTGAAATATTCCAATTAATAACAATTAAATTTATATCTTTATATTTATGAATAAATCCATAAACTTTTTTAGGTAATTTTTTATAAATTATTTTTATATTATTCTCTCTAGTATAATCTTCTTGAGAAATTTCTTTATTTAATAAATCAATTAACATAATATCTACTCCTTATTTTAGTATCGATACTGCTAATACTATTTATCTAATTCTTTATTTATATCTTTATGTATTGCATCCATTACATGCAATACTGCTCTTTTTTCATCATCCGTTAATTCTTTCGCTTTAGAATAGAGTAAATTATCTAATTGATTATTTTCATTAATTTCTCTTTTATTTTCAATCAAATCGGATTTTAATATTCCAAAATAATTAGCTAGCAATTCTATTTTATCAATTCTAGGATAAGAAGTACCATTTGTCCATTCTCTTACTGTAGTATAATTAAAATCCAAATCATTGCATAATTTATTTCGATCTACATTATTCAAGTTCATATAGTAGTTCAAATTTTTAGCAAAGATTTCTTTATTTCCTAAATCGCTCATGATTCCTCCTTTCCAAACTAATTATACAATTAAATTGTAATAAAAACAAGATTTTTTGTAAAAAAATGCAATTAAATTGTAAAAATGTATTGACATTGCAATTTAATTGCAATATAATGAGCTTAAGATGAAAGGAGGCAAATAATGAGATTGACATTGAAAGCATTAAGAACAAATAATGGCTTGACACAAGTTGAAGCTGCTAAATTGCTTGGAATTAGTGAATATACATTAAATAATTATGAAAATTTCAAATCATATCCAGATATTTTGATGGTGAAGAAAATTTTAGAATTATATAAAGTAAAATATGATGATATTATTTTTTTACCTCAAGATTGCAATTAAATTGCAAAAAAGGTCTAGCAAACTAAAATTATGAATAGAATTTAATGGGGGAACAAAATATGACAAAAAAATTAGAAATAGGCAATTCTAAAATTGAAGTTTTCTTTGAAGAAGATAAGGAAAAAATAAAAACAAATTTGATTAAGTTATATGACACTATTAATTTATTGGCAGATAAATTTAATAGAAAAGGTATTGATACTTCAAATTGGTTTTTATCTCAACAAGACATTGAAAAAATGAAACAAGAAAATAAATATACATTTTTATAAAGAACGAAAGTTCTTAAGGGAAAGGACAAGTTATGAAAAAGAAAAAAAGAATTAAATGGGAAAATATAATAATAATACTTATTTCAATAGTAGGATTACTACTGCTTAAAGATTTTATAACATTAGCCACTAGTCGAATAGGATATACAAGATTGGGTGTTGTTAGTGTAATAGGAGTATTGATGTTTTTAAAAGTTTGTATTGAGGAGTTAGTGTATGAAGATTAACAAAAAAAGATTTATAAGTTGTCGGAAAACCTATAAATCAAAATCAATTTTCATAAAAAATTTCAATTCCATTATACCAAAAATAATAGAATTGTCAAATATAGGGGATGTAGTTGAGTAGAGAGGATAAAAAATGAATGAAGAAATTTTACATAAAGGATTGTATGCGGTTATACCTGCAAATGTAAGATATGATACTAAATTAAAAGATAAAGCAAAATTACTTTATGGGGAGATAAGTGCTTTATCAAATGAAAAGGGTTACTGTTGGGCAAGTAATAAATATTTTGCTGAATTATATAGTGTTAGTATAACTACAATATCTTTATTAATAAAGAATTTAATTGATAGAGGCTATTTAAAATCAGAAATAGTTTATAAAGAAGGTACTAAAGAAATTAAAAAAAGGTATTTAATTTTAATTAAAGAGGGTATTAAAGAAAATTTAAAGCCCCCTATTAAAGAAAATTTAAAAGAGAATAATACAAGTATTAATAATATAAAAGAATATTATAATAGTAAAAATTCATTCTCTAAAATTAATAAATTGACTGATAGTCGTAAAAAGAAATTATTAACAAGATTGCAAGAACAAGGGGAAGAAAATATTATAAAGGCAATAGATATAGCGTCAGAAAGTGATTTTCTAAAAGGAAAAAATGATAGAAATTGGAAAATGGATTTTGATTGGTTAATTGCAAATGATACAAATATTGTTAAAGTTTTAGAAGGTAAGTATTGTAATAAAACAAAAGAAGAAAAAGGAAGAATGTATGGACCAATCCTCAACTGATTTAATCGAAAAAACAATTATCGGTTGCATTTATACAAAACCAAAATTAGTTGATGAATTATTTATTAAAGAAGAATACTTTAATAATCCTTATAATCGATTGGTATTTAAAGTGTCATTAGAATTTTATAAAAAGAACAAAACACTAGATATGATTTTAATATACCAACAATATCAACAATACTTAACTGATAATTTTATGATTTATTTATCAGAAACAATGGAATTAATTAGCACTACAACAATATTTGATAATTATCAAGAAAGGTTATTTGAAGTTTATCGAAATCAATTAATTATTAAATGCGTTAATAAATTTACAAAGAAAGAAATAACACAAGATCAATTGTTTGATTATTTAGAAAAAATAAAAAATATGGTATCTAATAAGAATTATCAATTTTTATCAGCAGAAGAAATATATTCAATCATTTCTAAAGAAAACAATCAAATTAATTTTAGATTAAAAACATTAAGTAATTTAATCAAACTGTCTGAACATGACCTAGTAGTTATAGGTGCTAGACCAGGAGTTGGTAAAACAGGTTTTGCTTTAAATTTATTGGAAGATATTTCAAATCAGTACAAGTGTTTGTATTTCAATATGGAAATGAGCGAGCAACAAGTACTAAGACGGTTAGTATCTATTAATTCTAAAGTACCAATTAATAATTTAACTCATCCAGAAACAAAATATCAAGCAAGTATTGTAAAAGATGCTGTTAAGTCAATAGCAAATAAGAAATTAAAAATCTTTACAGGACTGCAAACAACCAATTCAATTAAACAATTAATAATAAAGGAATCTAAAAAAGAACATGTTGTAGTGTTTATTGATTATGTTGGATTAATCGCAGGATATAATAACAAATCCCCATATGAAAGAATAACAAATATTGTAAAGGAGTTAAGACAAATTAGTTTAAATTTTGATTGCACTATTATATGTTTAGCTCAAGTAAATAGAAACGGTGATGATGCTCCAATGTTAAAAGATCTAAAAGATTCAGGAGAATTAGAGCAATCAGCTGTATCAGTTATGTTATTACATAATGAAAATGCTACTAAAACAGTTGATAAAAAAGTAGAAGAATTAGATGTAATGGTTGCTAAAAACAGAAATGGTAGGACAGGCACTATTAAGGTTGAATACAATCAATTTAATCAACAAATTTTTGAAAAGAGGATATTTAAATGAGGTTATTATTAGAAGACGTTGTATATGATGTTTTAACTAAAAAAATAAAAGCAAGAGATGATGATTTTGAATTAGTATTAAGAGTTTATGAAACTTTATGTCCTGATTTATTAGAAATGAAATTAATAAGTATTTTGTCAGATCATAAAGAATATGGACTACCTAGTTTTGAAAGTATTACCAGAGCAAGAAGAAAAATTCAATCTCAACATAACGAATTGATTAGTCAGAAAACAAGACAAAAAAGAATGAAATTAGAAAGAGAATACCGAGATTATTACTCAAAGAAAGAAGAAAGGAATTTTAATTATGAGTAAGGAACAATTACTAAATCATTATAGAAATTTATATCAAGTAGTAAAAAGAGATAAGGACGAAATAGAAAGAGAATTAGAAGAGTATAAAACTTTATCTACTATGCACAAAGACATCATTAAAAGTTTGAATAAGAGAATTGATATTTTAAAGAAAAATAATGCAGTTTTAGAACATAACATAACTTTGTTATTAGATAATGCTATAGAACCATTTGAGGAAAGATTATGAATAACGAAATTGCTATCGAAAAGACTATAAAGTATTTATTAAAGTTAAAAAAATCAAAAATACTAAAAACTATAGCAGAACAAAATGATTTAAAATCAGTAATTGAACAATTAGATTCAATAAAATACGAGTTAAAAAGGGAGAAGAAAAAGTATGATGAAATTAGATAAGAATAAAACTTTATTTTGTGACAAGATAAATTTAAATAGAAAATTAGAAGTCAATGATATATTAGAACAAATTTTTCAAAAGATGGGAGCATTTAACTATCATTGTGGTTATATTCCAGAGAGTATTTTACTAAATCCAAAGGATTATATCAAAATTAAAAAAGAAAAAGATAATGTTATTTCAAAAAGAGAAGATGGAGAATATATTTTAACAATGAGAATTATATTAAACGATAATTTGGTAAGAGCAAGAAAAATGAGTTTTAAAGATAAAGTTTGGATTAAAAAATTATTTCCTCAAAATAGGAGAAAAAGTAATGAGGTTTAAGATTGTAGATAAAGTTAAATATGAGCTTATGGAAAAGATAGTAGAAAGACAAGATAATTATATTGAGTAAATTAAGAAAGCAAACAAAGAAATTGATAACTTAAAATCTTTACTCGAAATAAAAAATAAAAGTCTTCATCTTTTGAGTTCTAGAGTAGGTGGTATGTCAAATAGTAACCAGAAAAAACAAACAAAAATCGAAAAGCTACAAGATGATTTAAAAGAGACAATAAGCGAAAATATACAACTAAAAGAAAGTCTAAAATTTTATCAAAAATATGGAAAAGAAAATCCAAAACTAGAAAAGGTAAAAAATTATTATTTACTTAGAAAAGAAGTAGAAAGAAGAAATAAATATGAATAATAAAAAGAACGAATTAGTATTTATGTTTGGGTTAGGTTGTTTAATGTTTTCTATTGTAGTAATCTCTTATTCTTTAATTGTTTCTTTTGATAATAAGCAATTATATAAAAAGCTTTCTAAGATGAATCAAGAAATAATTAATTATGAATGGCAACTTAGTCAAGTGAAGTGGATTTGTGAGGTGTCTCATGGCGAATAAGACAAAGAAGGAGTTAATGCTTGAGAACAATCAACTAAAAAAATATTTAACTTTTTGGGTTGGCTGTAATGTTGAAGATTTAGATATTAAGCAAATATTAGAAATATCTAACCATAAAAAGAGACAATTAATTTTATTGAAAAAAATATTAATCAGTTTATCTATCATTATCCTATGTTTATCTTGTTTCATTTTGGGGTTAGGATGGTGCTAATAATTTTATTGAAAGTATAATAGAAAGGATTTTAAAATATGGAAAAAATGTTTAATAAAAATAAGAGATGTTCAATGTGTGATGGAACATTAATCACAACAACAGGATTTCCACCAGCCATAACATTACCTATTAAAAATGATGTTATGAAAGTGCGAACTCACGAAGAAGATGAAAACGGACGTAATATATGGTTTGATATCAAAGAGATACCAATTAATTTTTGTCCTTTTTGTGGTTGTCAATTGAGAAAAGAGATTGATTGGAATTTGTGTGATTAGGAGGAATATCAAATAAAAGATAAAGATACTGAGTTTACATTTAACGATTTTAAAGATTATACTAAAGAACTCGCTGACATTAAAACAACTTATGATGATTTAATGAAAGAACAAGAAATTCAAAAACTATTAAGATTGAAAAAACAATACAATGTGATAAATAAATTAGAATTTATTAGAAATAGAAAAAATCAAGGTGCTTCACAAGAAAACATAAACAAAATGGCTATTGAATTAGTAAACAATTATTTAAAAGAGGTGTCAGAATGAATAGAGAAGAAATTGAGAATAGGATTTATATTTGTGAAAAAAGAGCGAATTCATATAGAGAAGTTGGAAATACAAAGGTTGCAGAAAAATATGATACAGAAAAATATAAATGGGATAAATTACTAAATGATTTAGATTTATTAAACGAAAGAAAAATAAATGAATTATTAGATTATAAAAAGGGCTATTATAATCAAAAAGAAGCGATTAAAAAAGCAATAAATAAATTAGGAAAGTATGCAGATGAATTAACGGATAATGGGAATGCTTATTCCATTTGTGTTGATTTATTAGATCTATTAAAAGAGGTGTCAGAATGAATAAAAAAATAAAGAAAATTTTGAAAGATTTAGAATTGTGTAATGGCTTTTATGATTTTATTATTGAACCAGCTGATTCACAACTTTTAGTTGATTATATAAAATCATTACAACAGGAAAATAAACAACTAAAAGATGCAATTGATATGTTTTTATATAAAGTTGATAAAAATAAAATGTTATTAAAAAATCCCGATTTATTAGATTTGTATTTGAAGATAAAAGAGGTGTCAGAATGAATTTAGAATCAATAAATAAATGGCTAGATGAAGAATATGGTTGTTCTTATACAAAGTTGGAGGAATTACATGATTTTTATTTTGAAAAATATAGTGATTTGCAACAAGAAAACAAACAACTAAAAGATAATTGGAATAAGTTAAAAGACTTTATATCAAAAGAATATTATATGTATTTACCATTAGAGGCAAGCACAAAATCTATAACAATTCTTATAGGTAAAATGCAAGAACTAGAACAAGGAAGTGTTAGTGATGAATAATATGGGAGATTTACAAGAAAGACAAATAATTATCGATTACACTAATGGCAAAAGAAAGACATTATTAAAAATAGGGTATATAAGAATATATTTAGAAAATAAGTTTAATTGGGTGCAAAAAAAGATGTTTAAGTTTTTGCTAGGAATTGAGATAGAAAGTGTAGATGATATTAATGTTAAAGATTAAAGATAATGTAGATTTAAAAGAATTAGAAAAGTATGGATTTAAATATTATAGAATGCTTTATATAAAAGATACCATTAGATATGGTGGTAATTTAAGAGAAAACAAAAAAATATATGTAGAGGAAAATAGTAGAGATATATCAATGGGAATTGGTTTATTTAATACAGATATTGAATTAGATACTATTTATGATTTAATAAAAGCGGATTTAGTAGAGAAAGTAGAAAGTGGTGAGTAAATGGCGAAATGGAAATGTGAAATATGCGGAAATGATTTTAACAATTTTCATGCACAAGGATTTGATAATAAGATTTATTGCCCTTTATGTTTTTTTAAGAAAGAAAATCAAGAATTAAAGAAACAGTATGAAAAAGTATTAAATGATTATTGCCGATTAGACGCATACAATAGAACTCAACAAAAAGAGTTTATAAAGTATATGAATGATATAATACAAGATTTAGAAACAGAAGATGTTGATGACGAAGAAATGAAAGGTTATTTAATACAAAGAATAGATACGTTCAAAGAAATTTTACAAAAATACAAAGAAATAATAGGAGTATCAGATGGAAATAATACCTCACTTTGAATATAATAAATATAATTTTGGCTTTGGAATAGTTATAAAAAGGAAGAATGAAAGTAAAAAGTATTTTTGGAAAACTAGAACAATTAAATATTTATTTGGAATTATATTTTTATGGTTTTCACTTGGAATTGAAATAGAATTAGGAGGCAAATAATGAATTTTATAATAGGTTTAATGATAGGGGGATTGATTGGAATAATTTTAATGTGTTTAATAGTGGGAGGTAAGTGTGATTAAATGAATATAGAAAAAATTCAATTTGAACATTTTAAAAATATAGAAGAGTTAATACAACATTTAGAAATGTGGTATGCAGACGATGATGTTTTTGCTTATGAAAAAAATTTTCATTTAAGAGATGCTAGGATTATGGGAATGTATATTTATCAATTAGAACAAGAAAACAAGCAATTGAAAAACAATTGGAAAAAATTAAAAGAATTTGCAGATATCTCGAAAGAATTAATTAAAAAAATAAAAGAAGGAAAAAAATGAAAGAATTATTAAAAAAGAAAATTAATGTCAATTACAAAGAAAAAGGAATATAACGAGTTAAATGTTGGCGATTGTTACAATTGTAATTAAGGAGTTGTTATATGGCAAGGTATTTTAGATTTCGATTTGGTCGTAAAACTGTTAGACCATTTAAAAAGCAAGATTTAAATAGTATGATTGTTATTTGTAAGAAAAATAAGAATTATTTTGAAGATGCAAAAAATACAGAGCAAATTTATTTATGGGATCGTAATTATATGATACTTCATTTAGGAAGAAATTTAGCTTTTCGTATAGAAGATCTCCTTCAATTAAAAACAGACAATTTTAAAAATGGAAGTATTTATACAAGAGAGTTTAAAACGGGAAAAGAACAATCTTTTGAACTTCATCCGTCACTAAGAAAAGATTTAGAAGATTATATAAATAGAAATAAACTTGTTGAGGGGGAATTTTTATTTAAAAGTCGTAAAGGTACTAATCTTCCTATCACACGGCAAAGAGCCTGGCAAATTATCAAAGAACTAGCAGATGAAGTTAAAGTGTCCTATGTTGTAGGATGTCATTCTTTGCGTAAGTATTTTGCTAGAGAGTATTACGAACAGACTGGAGATTTAATCGGTTTAAAAGAAATGTTAAATCACTCAAGTGAGACAGTAACATTAAGATACATATGTTGGGAAGAAGATGATAAAAATACTAAAAGAAAAAACTTTTATTTAGGAAATTAATTTTAAAAAAATAATATCAATTTTACATAATGAAAATATGTAAATTGATATAAAAAATAGCACTTTCTTGATGTCGGGAAAATGCTTATAAAATCTAGGTAAAACTACTCTTTTGTAGGGGAGCTAGTGAATTTAACAGAATTATGTCATTATGTAAAATTCAAAAGTAGAAAAGTGAGGGTTAAAAATGTCTGATAAAGAAATTTTAGAAAAAGTTTTACAACGTATAGGAAAAGGAAAATCTAACGAAGAAATCATAATCTCGTTAGAAAAAGAAATTGACTATTTAAGAGAAAAAATTAAAAGAATAACGGAAGACGACGAATCAGTATCTTTCAAAGTAACAAAAAATATGAAAGCAGAGCAGTTATATAAATTCTTATTTAGGTATGTTCCTATGGGTGAAGTAATTGATTTATATAAATATCTAAAAAGAGCTATGGAGGTATAAAAAACAATGAAAATATTTAAAAATATAATAGATGATGCAATAGAATATAATAAACATATTGCAGGATTTAATTCCAATAACAAAGTGATTAAATTAGAACCGATAAAAGAAGAAAAGGTAATTACTATAACACTGGAAGAATATAAGGAACTTTTAGTATATAAAGGTAAATATTTGGGACTTACAGGTATTAATAAAATGACAAAATCATATGTTGATGGAATAGGGAGATGTAATAAAAATGACAATTAGATTTGTTTTAAGAAATGGTAAAGAAATTGATATGAAATGTAAAGAATTTTCTTCAAACAATAATCAATTACATGGAAATGGTATGATAAGCAGCTATGAAGCAAAAGGAATTACAGAAAATAAAATAATAGGAATAGATTTTTCAGAAATAGTTGCAGTTTATAGATTGATGACTGATGAAGTAGAGGAGGTTTAAAAATGTCAAGTATGAAAAAGTTAAAGGATAATATTGATAAGTTAGAAATTCAAACTATTTACGGGAAAAAATCTAAAAGAAGATGCCCAGCTTGTCATCGATTTAGTTTATTTATAAAAAACAAAGAGGGTAAGATTGAATGTATTAGATGTAGAAAAATTATTGAAAATTAAGGGTGTGATACAATGACTATAACTATATATGAACATTTTAAAGATTATAACAAGAAGTATTATGAAATGAAAGATAAGTTGGTTGATGTTAAAGAGGCAGAAAAAAATTTCTTAACACTAACAGGAAATAAGATTTCAGATTCTCCAAAAATTATTTCAAACAAAAATTTTGATTTTGGGGATCAATTATCTAGAATAGAAGGACTTATGTGTTCATACAAAAAAATAGAAAAAGAATATTTAGAAATGAGGGAACAACATTTAAAGGAAATTTCTCAAATTGAAAATGCCAAATATAAGACAATTTTAAAACTTTTCTTTCTTGAAAATAAAAATATTAAATCGGTTTCTGTTATTCTTAATAAAATTTATAAATTAGATTATTCATTAGATTATATAAGAAAAATAAAAACTCAAGCTGTAAAAGAATTTGAAAAGGTCATACTTTTCCATAAAAAGTAATACTTTTCCATAAAAGGTTCATGTCAAGTATGATATTATGTTATAAATGGAAAATTTATCAGAGCACAGAAATGTGTTCTTTTTTTGAAAGAAGGTACACTATGTTAGTTAGCAATTTTTTTGAATATCTTGTTTCACAACTTATTGATAAATCAAGTTGTGGTAGATTAGAGCAAAAGGAAAGAGAAGCAGTGAGAGTTGTAAGAAAATTTTTGAAAGATAATGAATAATCAATCTTTAGTTAAATACATCAATGAACTTATTGAAAAAGATAAAGTATATTTATTTTATCATTCAAAAGCATGGTTGTATTTAAAAAAAGAAGTATTAAGAGAGCAACATTACGAATGTCAAGAGTGTTTGAAGAAAGGAATACTTACTAAATCTAATACTGTTCATCATGTTAATTTTGTTCGTAACAGGCCTGACTTGGCTCTGAGTAAGACATATATTGATGATAAAGGAATAGTTCGTAAACAATTAATCGTAGTGTGTGAAGAATGTCATAATAAATTACACAAAAGATTTCAAAAAAAAGATTTGTTGACAGAGGAATGGTGGTAGCACCCCACCACCCCATAGGGGGATATTTTTCATGGAGGACAATAAACGTGGGAGGACCATACATTTTACAAAAACTCGTGTGCGTGTATTTTATACAAGAGGGGAGGGGATATCATGGCTAGACCTAAGAAAACAAAGACGAAAGTAGAAGAATTAAAACAAAGTTTATTATATCAAAATATAAAAAATGATTTGCTTTCTCAATTAAAAGCAAATGGTACGAACGGAAGATATTATGATGACCTGATTGAAGATTATATGCACTTATGGATTACTAAAACTTTGTTAATTGAAGATATTGAAACTAGAGGAGTATCAATA
>CAKPBH010000044.1 GCA_934140355.1 uncultured Bacilli bacterium
AAGCTCTCTAAACCCTTATAAAATAAGGGATAGGGAGTTTTTAACCTTCAAAAACTGTCAAACTCAGGATTATAACACGGATAGGGATATTTTGAAAAGAAAAGATTGTGACAAAAATCACAATCTGATATTGTTGACAAAGTTAATTTTTTCAATTAGGCTTGTCATACAGTTTTTATATTCCCACAAAAACATTAAAAAGAGAATTTTAGGATTCTTTGAAGTTTAGCAGTTAAATATCTCAACTCACTTATATTCTGCTTTTTTTGTTTCATTTTAATGGATTAAAATTTTTACTTTAAAATGGACTGTTTTTCAATATTTTGAAACTGTAATAAAAACCGCAACCCTAATTATTATTGGTAAGGATTAAGTGCTTTGACTTTAGGACTTTGCTTTAATTTTTTTAGGGCTTTACTTTGAATTAATCTAATATTTTCTTTAGTGCAACCATACTGACGTCCAATTTCTTCCAAAGTCATTATTCTTTCCATTTGATAGCCACTTCTTTTTAATAAAATATCTTTTTCCCTTTTTTCTAATTTTTCATCCATGATTTTTAATAATTCTTCAAAAGTCTGATTATTTAAAATATCCTTTTCAAGTTCTACTCGTGGATCGGCAACTATATCTTCTAATTGAGTATCCGCATCCGATTTATCATTTTCAAAAATTATTTTATTTAGGGACGAAACGGCTATGCTTTGGTAAATAAATAGTAAGTTTTTTTGGTCATTATCTGAAATATTTAATCTATCCATCATTTCTTTTAAAGAAGTTCTCTTTCCTGTTTGTAAATATTCTATTTGTTGTTGTGCTTGAATTGTTTTTAGTTTTGCATATAAATTAACTGGAGTATGAACAGTGCTTTGATTTAAAAATTTACTTCTTAAAATATAATTATTAATGCTAATTAAGGCATATCCCGAAAAACGATAGCCTTTACGAATATCAAAAGTATCCACCGCTCTTATTATCCCAAGCATGCCATCTTGAAAAAAATCTTCTTCATTTTTGTTTAAGTGATGATCGGTGATATATTTTTTAATTAATCCGCTATTGCGACTTTCAAATTGGTATCTAGCAATACTATAGTCAATATACATATCTATTTGATCTTTTAAATATTCACTGGATAGTACTTCATCAGATGGTTCAGTTGAATTTAAATTAAATTCATTTACAGTAGGAATATGTCCTTGTAAGTAATTTTCTTGATATAATTTTAATACTTTCTTTAGTTCATTGTCAAAGTTAGAAGTTCTATGACAAATTTGATAAAAGTCTGTAAATCTTTGTAAAAAATATTCAGCCATTTCTTTTGTTTTGATAGAGTTAATAATTTTATATAAATCGAGTGTGATATTATTATTTTCATCTTTTAAAATATAAATATATGGTCTTTTCAACAGATGAAATCCATAATAAATTTCTTCTTTTTGGGTAATAATTTTGTCTTTTAATTTTTCTTCTTTTGAAGGATTAACAAAGACTCTTTTTTCTAATTCTTCTTGATATGGATTTTTCTTTAAGGTAGCTAAGTAATATCCATATTTTTTAAAGATTTCTAATTGATCTTCATAAAAATCTTTAGTTGTATCAAATGAATTTAATACTTCTTTATCTAAACATCTATTAGTTAAATTTCTTCCGTAGATATTAATCAATTGATAATAAATGTTTGGTGTAATTACTGTCTGATTATTTATTTCGTTAATTAAGTTATTTTCCATAGTTTCCCCCCTTTTTAAGTGATATTTATTGTAATATAAAAATTTTTCTTTGTCAACAATAAATTAACTTGAACAGGATATTTAAAAATTTATCTCATATGATTTAGTGAGGTGATATATGCAGAATAAAAAATTAAAAAGATTGCGAATTATTGCAATTATAGGAATTTTTCTTTTGTCTTTTCCCAGTCATTTTATTTATTCCTTTTTTCCTAATTTATTGGTTTCTTTCTTTTTTCCTGTGAACGAGTCAATTTTTGAGCATTTGAAAATTTTATTTACTTCTCCCCTACTCTATGGAATTATTGATTATTGTTTATTAAAAAAAGAAGGTATAACTTTTCATAATTTTTCACTTAATTTATTTCTTACAAGTACTTTATCGGTTATTTTATTTCTTTTAATTTATTTGCCCTTTTATTATATGATTGGTGAGTTTTTGCCTCTTACTTTAGTACTGATGTTAATTTCTTATGGGATTGTGGAATTGATTTCTTACTATATTTTGTCTCTATCTAAGATTCCTTATTTGAATACTTTATCTATTCTTTTTATTATTTTGATTTATTTAAATTTTATTATTTTAACCTTTTCTCCTCCTCATAGTGATTTATTTTTAGATACTACAACTAATGCTTATGGGATTGGAAAGAGATAATAATACTCTTAACTTTTTATTTTTTGAAGAGAAGAAAAAAAGTCCATCTATTTAGGTGAACTTTTTTTGTTATATGTTCTATCTATAAATTGGGAAGAATTTTTATTGGCTTACCAATTTTTTTGCGGTTCTTACCATTTGAGCAGAGTAACCCATTTCATTGTCATACCACGCTACTACTTTTACTAGTTGTCTACCATTTACTTCCATAACGTCGGTTAGGGCGGCATCAATGGTAGCGCCACAAGTAGAAGAAATAATATCGCTAGAGACAATAGGGTCTTCTGTATAATGAAGGGTCTCATTCGTATTTTCTTTGAATAAAGCATTCAATTCATCTGCAGTTACATTTTGTTTTAATTCTAAAGTTAAATCTACAAGTGAACCATCACTAACTGGTACGCGCATTGCACCACCTTTTAATTTTCCATTTAAACTAGGAATAACTTTCCCGATTGCACTAGCCGCTCCGGTTGAGGAAGGGACAATATTCATTCCACAGGCTCTACCACGACGGGCTTTAATTCCTTTTTTATGAGCAACATCTAGAGTGACTTGGTCATTCGTGTAGGCATGGATAGTGGTCATATATCCTTTTTCAATACCATAAGTTTTTTCTAAAACTGCTAAAACTGGTGCTAAACAATTTGTTGTGCAACTAGCAGCACTGATTACTTGTTCTGTACCGTCTAAGATATTGTCATTTACGTTATAGACAATGGTCTTTACGTCTCCTTTGGCTGGTGCAGAAATAATTACTTTCTTAGCACCAGCTTCGATGTGACTTAGTGCTTTTTCTTTTTCTACAAACTTTCCAGTACATTCAAAGACAACATCAATTCCTAGTTCTTGCCAAGGTAAATTTTTAGGGTCCGTTTCTTGATAAACTTTAACTAGTCTATTATTGGCAAGTATTCCTTCATTGTTAAATGATACTTCAAAATCTTTTAAAAGACGATGATTGGTATCATATTTTAAAAGATAGGCTAATTGCTCGCTATCCGTTAAGTCGTTAATTGCAACTACTTCTAATTCTGGATCCATCTCCATAATTCGAAAAACTAATCTACCTATTCTTCCAAAGCCATTAATTGCTACTTTTTTCATTCTATCATCCTCCTATTTAAATTTTATCAAAAATGGAAATGTTTATCAAGTTAATATACATAAGACGTAACCAAAAAAGGATAAGGGAATAGAATAAAATGATAGAAGGAGGAAAAATGAAAAAGTTTTTATTTGTTTGTTGTGCCATAATTATTATTGGTGGCTGTTTTATTGGGCTAAGATTAGCAGAAAAGAAGGAAGATAGTAATTTAAAGAAAGTTACTTTAACGGAGGTTACCCATAGTATTTTTTATGCTCCACAGTATTTAGCAGATAGTTTAGGTTATTTCAAAGAGGAAGGACTGGATGTAGAAATTACTTTATCAGCCGGTGCCGACGCTGTTATGGCTTCCGTTTTATCGGGAGATGCGGACATTGGTTTTTGTGGTACTGAGGCAACAATTTAGGTTTTAACTATAAACAGAAAAAAAAGACTAAAAAATTAGTCTAAAACGAATAAAATAATAATGGACGCTACTAATAGTAGAGCCGATAAAATAAAGATAATCACTGGTAATGTAATAAAGGCTCTTCTTCCTTGATTAGGTGTTCTGACCAATGTTTTTACATTATTATTAATTAAAGTCGGATTATATCCCATATAAGTAGCAGAATCTTTGTCGGTCATTTCTTCTCTTCTGGTGTCCTTTTTCATTAAAGAATTGTCTATTTCCCCATGATAGATGTTATCTTGTTTTGGTGGAGAATACTTAAGAGGAACTTCCTCTTCTATTGTCTTTTTTTTACTAAGAGTATCTTCTGTTGATAAAGATACTTCTTTTTGGATAGTTTCTTTATTGAAGTCTAAATCTAGAGAAGTATTTTCTCTTCCTATATTTTCTTCTTTTTTCTCTTCTTCTCTTACTTCTTGGGGAGGAATTTCTTTTATTTTAGGAGTGAGGGTTTCTTTCTTTTCTTCCAAATATTCAATTTTTCCATCTAGATTTAATTCGTCCATTATTTTTAAACTTTGTTCTTTGTATTCATCATTTGGAATTAGGAAGATAATATGATTAGCAACAGAGACGCCTTCATCTCTTTTTTTGTGAAATGCATTAAAGATGGCCTTGTTAATTAACTTAACATCTTGAGCACCAGTTGCATTAATATAGACGTTCCCGTCATTTTTTCCTGTGAAATTTTTATTTCCTAATATGATATAAAATTGACATAGTTTATCCATTCTTATCACCACTACCTTCTAATTTCATATTTATTATTATATCACTAGTAAGATATTCTTGTAAAATAAATTAACCAACAAAAATTATTTTGTCTAATTATTTGTCAATTACTTTCAATAAATATTCTTCTTCTTTTTTTTCAATAATAATTTTAGAAAAAGGGAGAAACTTAGAGAAAAATTCTTCTTTAAATGAAGAACAAAGGGGACAAATGTAATAAGAGTAGATTTTATTTTTGTATTTTTTCGTTTTATTTTTTAAATACTTCTGATGCGTTTGGCAATATAATTTATTGGCGTACTTAGATGGGGTCTTTTTTCTTTTTTCTATGATTTTTTGGACTTTATTCCATAATTTTTCTTCAATGATAGGAGGAATATTCTCATCTTTATAGATAATCCAATTAGTTTTGGGGATATTTTGGCGGAGACTGGTTTTATAGTTGATTATTTTTGTTTTTCCTCCACAGTAGTATCCTTTATATTTATAGTTTTTTAAAATTCTTCTGATGGTGGTGGCATCTATTTTTTTATGATATTTTGAGTAAATTTTATCAGAGATATCTTGGTAGGTATATAAATCTTTAGAAAATATTTTATAAATATCTTTTATGATATTTGCTTCTTCTTTATTGATGGTTAATTTTCCTTTATTTTTATGGTAGCCAATTAGATTGTTTCCACCTAAAACAACGCCACGTTTTATAGATTGAGCTAGGCCAAATTGGACGCTTTCTGATAATTTTCTTAATTCATCTTGGGCAATACTGGCCATTAGAGTAAGACGAAATTCGCTGTCAGAATAAAGAGTGTTGATGTTATCATTTAAAAAATAGACTCCTACTTCGTACTTTAAAAGGATATCAACATAATTAATGCTATCTACGGTATTTCTAGCAAATCTTGAAACACTTTTGGTTAAAATTAAGTCAAATTTTTTATTTTGGGCGTCATGAATCATTCTTAAAAAGTTTTCTCTTTTTTTTACTTCTTTACCACTGATTCCTTCATCTATATACCCTTCTATAAACTGCCAATTGAGACTTGTTTGGATTAGTTTTTTAAAGTAATCTACTTGATTTAGGATACTTGTTGCTTGTAATTCGTGGTCGGTAGATACTCTTGCGTAATAAGTTACTCTAAGAGGGATATCAAAAATGGTTTTTCCACTTGTTAATTTTTCCTTAATATTCATATTTCCTCCTCTTCTAAGAAATATGAAAAAAAGAAAGAGAATATGCTAATACAATCGCATTGGATTGACAGCATATCCTCCTCTAAATGGTTCTCCTATATATAAGCAAAAATGAAGATGTGTCCCTTGGTATGGTGCAGCACTGGTTGGTACGGGAATAACATTTCCGGTATTCCCCATAGAGGCAATGACTTGTCCTTTTGAAACGGTATCCCCTACTTTGACATGAATGTCTTTTAAGTGCATATAAACGGTATAGTAATTCGAAGTGGTATGTTTAATTACAATGTAGTTTCCCCCTTTTCCATTACAAGAAATGTTACCAGGGATACAGCCTGCTTTAACTGTTGTCACTACTCCGTTATTAGCGGCATAAATGTTAGAGCCATAACCTTTAAAAATATCTAAGGCATTATGCCCAGCCCCAAAATAGGTGGTAATGGTATAACCAGCATCTGTTGGCCATGCCCATGTTCCTGATGCAGTACTAGATGATAAAGTTGTTGGTGTTGTTGATTGTGTTGTATTGGCAACACTAGTTACATTAGTGTCTTGATAAATAACTTTATTATAGTCGACATCTAAAACGCCTACTTCATTGACTACTAGTGAGTCGCTATAATTGATAAATAAAGAATTTAGGCTATCATTATCAATAAAAATAATTACCAGTATAATCATCATTGTAAGTGTTATTAAGAAAATACTGAATTTTTTTGTTGCTTCTTTCACAATAATCCCCCCAATTTGACTTAATATTCTACTCTTTTTTGGGTGGGTTGTCAACTATTAGTAAAATATTTTAAAAAAGAAAAAGATGCATAAGTATTTTTTTGTTTATTTTCTTCTTATGGCTGATACTTATGTTTATAACAAAGGGGAAAAAGATTATCCGGTTACTTTTGCTGGACTTACCAAAAGAGATGGTTCATTTATCGTTGCTAGAGAAAAGATAGAAAATTTTACTTTAAATGATTTGAAGGGAAAATATATTATTGGTGGTCGTAAGGGTGGAATGCCAGAAATGACTTTGGAGTATACTTTGATGGAGAATGGCATTGATCCTAAAAAAGACTTGACAATTGATACTTCGATTGCTTTTTCTGCAATGTCAGGGGCTTTTATTGGAGGGACAGGAGACTTTGTTACATTGTTTGAACCAAATGCACTAGAACTTTCTAAGCAAAATCTTGGCTACACGGTGGCTTATTTGGGTGCTTTAGGTGGAGAAGTTCCTTATACTGCTTATAATGCAAGAAAAAGTTATATTGAAAAGAATCCTGATGTAATTAAGGGATTTGCTAAAGCAATTGATAAGGCACTTATGTACGTTGATACAAAAAGTGCTGAGGAGATTGCAAACCATATTATTGATTACTTTCCTAATACCTCTTTAAATGATTTAATTACAATTGTAGATGAATATAAAGAGGGAGATGCTTGGAAAAAAGATATTTCTATTAATGAAGAAGAATGGAAACATATTCAAGATATTATTATTTCTGCTGGAGAGTTAGATACTTATGCCCCTTATCAAGATTTGATTTATACAAAATATTTTAATCATGAATGATGAGATTTTAAGGTTGAAAAATTTATCCAAAACTTATTACACAATGGAAAAAGAAATTTTAGCAATTGATGATATTAGTTTTCCTTTAAAGAAAAATAGTATTACAGCAATTATTGGCCCTTCAGGATGTGGTAAATCAACTTTATTAAATATTATTGGTGAGTTAGAAACAAAGACTAGTGGCGAAGTTATTTTTCCTGGAGAAAAGCCTAAAATTGGCTATATGTTTCAAAATGATTGTTTATTTCCTTGGCTTAATATTTTAGATAATTGTTTGCTTGGATTAAAGATTAAAAAGGAAATTACTAAAGAAAAAAAAGAAGAAGTGATTAGACTTCTAAAAGATTATGGTCTAGGAGAATTTATTTATAGTTACCCTGCTAATTTATCTGGTGGAATGAAACAAAGAGTTGGTTGAATACGATAGAGACAAAAAATATTCTTTTCTTATTTTTTATAATAATTTTATTTATGAGAGTAAAGAAAAGGGAAGCATTTTTAGTTTAATTGATATAGTGTCATGTAATCATTTTCATCTATTTCTGTCCAGCCCGCAAATTTATCGTCCCCTTCGCCACTGGCAGCGCCATAAAAATTTAAATAAACTGTCTCTTCTTGGTTGGAAATTAAGATTTGGCCACTTCTAGTCTCAAGAGTTCCTAATTTGATTTTTAACTTGGTTGGTTCTTTGGTTAGAGTAATGGATTTATCAGAATTAATTTTTAGATATTCTTCGCCTGGTGTTTTTAAATAGTAGTAATAGCCATCTTCTATAGTGTCGCTTGCAGGAGATGCATCAGTAAAGGTAAATGGAATTGCTGTTTTGTTAATGATATTAGACTTATCATTGGAGAAAGTGGCGGTATTTTTTCCTAGTAAGCCATCAACATTCTTTAGGGTTGTTGAAATGGTAGCGGACATTAGACCATCTACATTTTTAATGCCACCGATATTTCCAATGAAATATGTCTTGTTATTTAAAGCGGATACATCAGTTACCTCAATCTTAGTGGCTGTTTGGCTGACATCTGTGTAGGCATAGGGGTTATCTTTCGTTCCTTCACCAGACATTTCTTCGTTTCCATCAATCGTAATCACTGGTCTTAAGAGATAATTTGCTCTTAATAAGGATGATGTCCAATCGATTAAAGCACCACTGCTATCAACCATCATAACGTCCCCATTTTTTCTTGTTTCATCATGGAATGCAGGGGATAATGTCCAAAAATTATCTTTAAAAGTATTATCCGTACTATATATAGATGCGTTATAGAGAAAGAAAGCGGTATTATTTTTTCCAAAAGCACCACCCGCTAAAACATATTCTTCTCCACTAATTAAACCAACGTTATCTTCAAAAATATATTTGTTATCGCAAACTAAATTTGGACTATAATTTGCAACATCAGGACCAATATTTTGGTAAGATTTGAAATAATTGGTTATGTTACTTGAGCCAGAACTGGTCTTGGAGATATAGGAAAAGTCGTTACAGAACTTAGTTTTTATGATTTTTGTTGAAAAACTATCTAAATATTTAAACCAATCATCTAAGGTGGTTTTAGCAGTACTATTTTCATAGCCTAAAACACTACTGGCCTCTTCCACGCTGTTAATGGTAGAGGTGCTATTATAATAGGAACGTCCAATAGAGGAATCTAAAATTAGTTTTAAATTACCATCTTCATCTACTTGCAGTATTCTCCATAAATAGCCTCCAAATTGGACATAATTATTAGTTATATTTCCTCTGAAAATAATGACATCTCCTCCTGTTATTCCTTTAGTTGTATAAATACCACTTTCTGTTGCAATGTTGCCAAATAAATTCTTTTTTTCTTCATTAGTTAGGGCATCTAAATCATAGCTAGGAAGGTCAGATTCACTTCCCGATTGGGATACTTGACTGATATTTTTTTTCTTCATGATGGTTAATTCATTTAAAGATATTTTTAAATTTCCTGAAACATTAGGAATGGTTAAGAGGTTATCTTGGTAGGTATACCCATTTCCAATGGTTAGATTTTTATTATTCATTTTTACTTTTAGACTATCCGTATCCTTTTTTTCTAGATTAATCGTGAAAGTATCCCCTTCGATTACTTCAGTTTGAAAATTATTACTCCCTTCAATATTTTGATATTCTACCTTAAAGACTTGTGCAAAAGTAAAATCGACACGAAAATCAAGAGAAGTATTTTCTTCATTAAACTTTCCTTCTTGGTATGAAACTTTTATTTTTAAGGTCTTTTTGACTCCCAAGGTACATTCTTCATCAACACATAATTTTTCTTTCAATTGATAATTTAGAAGTTCTAATTTAATGTTATCATTGGTTGATGTGATATTTTTGATTGCCATTTCGACATTTCCTAAATTATATACATCTACTTCATAGATAACGTAAGCATCTTTGGTTAAAAGATTTACTCTACTTTGAATGTTAGAGACATTATATTCTTCGTACATACTTACCCCATTACTTACAGAGTCTACTCGGATGCCCATGATTCTTATGTCTTTGTCTATTCTAACTATAGCATTTGCTCCTTCTATTGATAAACTATTTTGATAAGCAGAAAAACCAATGCTTAAAAAAAGAAGGCCCCCGATAATGAATAAGATTGCTATGGAAAGAATAGTATTTTTTCTTTTAAAATACTTCATTTTATTTTTTCTTTTCATTTATAATCTCCCTCTACTCTTCTTTACCATCATAGCATAAAATTATCTTTTTGATAATTCTTTTTTCCCTAAATTTATCATTTTAGTGGAAATGAGATAAAATATATGATACAATAACTTCCACTTGAAAAGGGAGAAAAGATAATGATAGAAAGTTGTGATGTTTGTTATATTACTTTAAGATATTTTGAAGATAATGAGGAGATTCTAAAAATTAAAAAAGTCATTTTGAATAATCAAATTCTTTTTGAGACATTTCAAGAAAAAACTTTTTCCATTGGCATACAGGATGATATTGGAATTTATATTGAAAACTTTGATGACTTTTTTCAGAAGAATTTAGCGAAAAAGCTAAGGGAAGATAGTATTTTATCAATGCTAGAAAAGGAAAATGTACTTATTGATGTTTATAGTAATGTTCTGTACAATATTTGTCATGATGAGAAAATTTTTGATCATGTTACTTATTTTATTACTGCTTGTAAATTTTATGATTATAAAAAGCAAGAAAATTTGGATAAAATTGCGAATTCTTTAATGAGTCATAACGATGTTGATTTGTTTTTAAATTTTTTAAAAGATACCGAATTAATAAATACTTATAATTATTTTTTAAAAATTCTAATAGAATATGTTAAAAATAATGGTATTCCCTACTTTGAAACAAAAGAAGAAATTATAAATTATATTATTGAACAAGCAAAAAAATCTATTCAAACTAGTGATGATATTCCATTTTTTTCTAAAGAAGAATTCAGAACTTTATTCTTAAGATTTTTAAATCGTATCCATGCTCCGATAGAGTGGTATCACATTTTTGACGGTGTAAATGTTGATGATAATATCAGTAATTTCGAAATAAAAAAGAGTTATTATGATAGAGTTCAAAATAAAATTTGTATTTATGCTACTGGTGGATTAGATTATTTTTTGGCTTTTGTACATGAATTTGGCCACGCTGTTACATTAGGAAAAACGTCTCCCCCTTTCTCTTTAAATGAATTTTCTTCTATTTTTTATGAAAAACTAGCCGTTAGATTTTTAATTGAAATTGGCTATGATAAAACTAGGGTAGAAAATATTGCTAGTTTTCGAGAAAAAAATAATTTTGAAATATTTATGGAATTTAATGATATCATTTGTGATATTTATGAATATTTAAAAAACGGTTTGATAGCCAATAAAAATAAATTAGAGCGGGTAAAACTTGAGCAGCAATTATTATATTTAACCACTATGTCTACCATTTATGATTTTGCACATTTAAAAAGTGAAGAAGAAAGGGAAAAATATCTTCGGAAGCTGGGATATGTTTTTAAAAGTGAAGAAGATTATCAAAATTTGGTCAATGAAAAGATATTGTTCAATATTCTTTTTGTCCTTAAAGATGTTTCTAAAGCATTTAGAGGATATGTTTATGTCATTGATAGTTATATGGCTGATAAATTATTGGATAAGAATGAGACAGAATTTTTAGATAAAATGGTTAATATTACCGATTCTTTATATCAATATGATGCTTTTACACTGCTTCATGATTTGGGA
>CAKPBH010000045.1 GCA_934140355.1 uncultured Bacilli bacterium
CATATAAAATACCTCTATTTCTCATAAAGATATTTTATCATTTTTTATTCAAACGCACAATTTATGATTTTATCCTGGTGGATAGTTATACTGTTTTATATAGAAGTGAATATGTGTTTTATGATGATAGTGCAAGTGTTATGCAAACGGATACATATGGTGTTGATATATTAAAGAATTTAAGAATTAATGATACTTTTTTAGAGGTAAAGAAATTAATAGAAACAGATGGGGTTATTTCAATTAAAGATAAGGATAATCAAGTATTAGAGGATAGTCATTTGATTAAGACAGGAGATCGAATGGAAGTATCATTTACAAGTGCTAATTCCTATTTGATTTATTTATCTATTCGAGGAGATGTTACTGGAAGTGGTAGTATTTCTGATGAGGATGTTTTAAAATCTTATCAAATTTTAAGAGGAGAGAAGGTAGATAAATATGTTGAAGTTTCCTCTGATGTTGTTAGCGATGGTGTGATTAAGATTAATGATGTAGCAAAGTTACATCAATATGTTAAAAAGAAGATCAATAGTTTGGATTGATTTTCTTTTTTTTCATCGTATGTAGTCTTTAAAATTAAAGGAATTCATGATATAATTTATCATGTAGTTGAAGGTGATAAATTGAATTATAAAGTAAAAATAAATGAATTTGAAGGCCCTTTGGATTTGCTGTTACATTTAGTTAAAATTTCTAATATTGATATTTATGATATTAATATTAATGAAATTACAGATCAGTATTTTGATTACATTAATCAAATGGAAGAATTAAATATTAATGTTGCTTCTGAGTATTTAGTCATGGCAGCTAGCTTAATGGAAATTAAATCTAAATCTTTACTTCCTCATCAAAAAAATGAAGAAATAGAAGAAGATGATGACGATACAACAACTCGGGAAAATTTAATCGAAAAACTAGTTGAATATCAAAAATATAAAGATATTACGAAAGATTTTAAAAAATTAGAAGCAACAAGGAGGGAAATATATACAAAGGCACCCTCTAAGTTAAATGAAATTACGGAACGAAAATTAATAAAAGATCCTAATGTTACAATTGATACTTTAATTCAAGCTTGGGAAGAATTTTTAAAACGAAAAAATATGGAGAAGCCCATTATTACTAAAATTACTAGTAAGGAATATAGTGTCAGAAGGCGAAAAAGTGATATTATTTTTCTTTTGAAGGAAAAAAAGAAAGCTGAATTCGGAGAGTTATTTGATATTTATAATAAAAGTTATGTTGTGGTAACGTTTATGTCTATTTTAGAATTAGCAAAAGAGGAAAAAGTTAATTTAACGCAAGAAAATTCCTTTGATAAAATTTATATAGAATTGAAGGTGAACTGATGGAGGGAATACTAGAAGGATTGCTATATGTTTCGGGGGATAATGGACTTACCCTAAAAGAGGTAATGTCAATTTTATCACTAAATGAAGAAGAAGCTAAAAATTTAGTTTATCGTCTAAAACGACAATATGAGGAAGAAAATCGTGGACTTAGATTAAACTATTTAGGTAATACTTTTAAATTAACAACGAAACAAGAACATAAGGAATATTATGAGAAATTATTAGAAAATCCTACTACGCATACTTTATCTCAAGCGGCATTGGAAGTTTTAGCCATTATTGCTTATAATGAACCTGTTACAAGGGGACAAATTGATGAAATGCGTGGAGTTGATTCTGTTTTTGTTTTAAGAAAATTACTTGCAAAAGGATTAATTAAAGAATCGGGGCGCTCAAATTTACCAGGGCATCCTATTCTTTATAAAACAACAGATGATTTTTTAGATTATTTTGGTTTATCTACGAAGGATGATTTGCCAGATATTCGTGTTGTTTTAGATGATAGTGAAGAAAAAGATTTATTTCGATCAAACTATCATGAGGAAAAAGAATAAAGAAGGGTGAAGAGATGAATATTATAGAGATTATTAATAAGAAACGATTAGGAAAAATTTTAAGTGAAGAAGAAATTAGCTATGCTGTTTCTGGCTATTTGAGTGGGGAAGTAAAGGATTATCAGATGAGTAGTCTTTTGATGGCTATTGTTTTAAAGGGATTAACTGATCATGAGATTATCACTTTGACTAATGTAATGTTGAATAGTGGTGAGCGACTAGATTTAAGTCATTTAGGAACGGTTGTCGATAAACATTCAACTGGTGGAGTTGGAGATAAGACAACACTTATTGTCGCTCCCATTGTTGCTGCCTGTGGTGGACGTGTTGCGAAAATGAGTGGCAGAGGTCTTGGTCATACTGGAGGTACCATTGATAAATTAGAATCTATTTCTGGTTTTAAAGTGAATTTAGATGATACTGCTTTTATTGAACAAGTCAAAAATATTGGTTTAGCTGTTGTTAGTCAAACGAGTAATTTGGTTCCTGCTGATAAAAAAATTTATGCTCTAAGAGATGTTACAGGGACGGTAGAATCTATTGCTTTAATTGCCTCTTCTATCATGAGTAAGAAAATTGCTAGTGGGGCTAAGAAATTGGTAATTGATGTTAAAGTTGGGAGTGGTGCATTAATTAAAACTTTACCCGATGCCAAAAAATTAGCAAAATTAATGATTAAAATTGGTAAGAGTTATGGTATTGAGGTGGTTTGTATTTTAAGTAATATGGATATTCCACTTGGAAATAATATTGGAAATGCTTTAGAGGTAAGAGAAGCAATGGAAGTTTTACAAGGAAAAGTTGGTCATTTAACAGACTTGTGTGTAGAAATTGCAACGCAGATGGTTCATTTAAGTTTAAATCTTTCTGTAAAAGAGGCCAAAAAATTGGTTCAACAAAATATTTCTAATGGAAATGCTTATCGTAAATTTTTAGAATTTGTAGAAGCACAGGGAGGGGATCTTTCCAATTTACCAAAAAGTGTTTATCAGTATGAAATTTTAAGTCAAAAGTCTGGTTTTATTGATACCATAGATGCCCTTGCTTTGGGAAGATTATCTATGCAACTTGGTGCTGGTAGATTAAATTTGAATGATAAATTAGATTATGGTGCTGGAATTATTTTGAATAAAAAAGTAGGAGATGTTGTGGAAGTGGGAGATACTTTAATGACTCTTTATACTTCTTTGAAGTTAAATCCTGAAGAAATTTCTACGGAATCTTTCCTTATTACAGATACCCCACCAAAAGAAAGTCCATTAATTTATGAGATATTGGAATAAAAAATTTAGAAAAGGAGGAATGATTCATGCGATTAAAACATGTTAAGGGGGCAAATGAAATTATTGAAAAGGGTAAATATTATGTAAAAGATGCTACGGATTATATTGGTAATTGGGGGACTATGGTGTTTCAAAATACTAATCCTATTTATATTGAAATAGGAATGGGAAAAGGGGACTTTATTATAGAAAATGCGATAAGGTATCCGGATATTAATTTTATTGGTATTGAGAAATATGATAGTGTTTTAGTTCGGGCTATTCAAAAATCTAATGAATTGGATCTGTCAAATTTGAAGTTTATTCGAATGGATGCTAATCATATTGATTGTGTTTTTTCTAAGGAAATATCTTTAATTTATTTAAATTTTTCTGATCCTTGGCCTAAAGATAGACATGCAAAAAGAAGGTTAACTAGTCCTGTTTTTTTGCAAAAGTATGATGCTCTTTTTCTTAAAAATCCTCATATTATTATGAAAACGGATAATAATTCTTTATTTGAATATTCAATGGAATCTTTAAAAGAGAATGGCTATCAGATTATTTCTAGTACAAGAGATTTGTACCTGGAAGATATAAAAGAGAATATTCAAACTGAATATGAAAAGAAATTTGTTCAATTGGGGGTAAAAATTAATCGAATGGAAGCAATTAAAAAGCAAATGGAAGTAATTAAAAAGTAGGGTTATTTTGTTTCTTCGAAATTCAAGGGATATTTAGTTAAAAAAATTGTGATAAAATATATTTAATACCAGTTTAAGACTTAAAAAAATAGTTTAGTTTTGGTATTTTTTCGGAGTTTTAAAAGAATAAAATACAATGGAAATCACCTCTAAAAATTTAAAGGTGATTTTTTTTGGTCACTGAAATTCAAAAAACCATTATTTGTTTTGTGTTTTTATGTTTTCTTTTATGGATTGAATTTTTGGTAAAACGACTAGATTTTTTCTTTTTTCCATTTGGTTTGTTGATAAAATCAATTTTTTAACTTGGCTTTGCTAGAACTTTCATTTGTATGTTGTATTAACTTTCAATCATCTCTAAATTTTTAGATGTTCTTTTTCTTTTTCATCATGGTTCTTTGAATTTTGATGGTTTTGAAAAACTACGTCTAGGTTTTTAGGGGTGGTTTTAATTGTTAGATAAAGTATGAAATTTTCTTTTTTTAATAACTTTGATAGTGGAATTATAATAGATATTTTTAGTAAATGAGGTACTTCTTAAGTATTTTTTCGTTTTCATTTTTTTATGATTTAATTTTTTTCCCTTTAAATTAAGGAGTGTAATTCAAATTCGGAAAAAAATAAAAAAAATTTTTCAAAATAGGAAGGATTTTAGAAAAAAAGAGCGAATAATATAATTAGAGGAGGTAAAAGATGAAAAAAAATTTAATTGTCTTACAAGATGGGTATAAAGAATGTGGTGCTGCTTCTTTATTGTCCATTATTCGCTATTACAAAGGAAATATTGCGTTAGCTAAGTTAGTAGAGATGACCAATACCACCAAAGAGGGAACAAATTTTTATCAACTAAAACAAGCTAGCGAACAAATAGGGTTAAATTCTATTGGTTATAAGGTAGATGAAATAACTTCTCTAAAGGAAATAAAAAGACCTTTTATCTGTCAATTAATTGATCATTCTTATGAACATTTTGTTGTTGTTTATGGGGTTAAAAAAGATAAAATTATTATGATGGATCCTGCCTTTGGTGAAAAATGTTTATCAATTTTAGATTTTTCTAAATTATGGACAGGCTATATCTTAATTTTTGAACCTTTTAAAAAATTGGTAGATAATAAAGAGAAAAATTATATGTATCAAATTCTTAAAGAAGTTTTTTCAAAAAATAAAAGCATTATTTTAACTATCCTGCTTCTTTCTATTATTTATACAATTTTCTCTTGTTTAGGTAGTTTATATTTTGAATTTACTTTAGATTTTGTTATGGAAAGTACCAAATGGAATCTTCTTATTATTTCCTTTTTCTTTATTATTATTATTTTATTAAAAATTATTAGTAATTTTATTAGAAATCAAGTATTTATTCTTTTTGGTCAAAAACTAGACTGTTCTATCTTCTTATTTACTTTCAAAAAAATTCTTTTACTTCCTTATCATTATTATCACAATAGAACAACAGGTGAAATTATTAGTCGCTTAAATGATTTAATTTATGTAAAAAATTTCATTAACCAATTAATCCTCACTGTATGCTTAGATGGAATTTTACTGATTGGATCTGGGGGCCTTTTATTTCTTTTAAATAAGCAACTATTTGTCATGATGATAATGATTAGCTTACTTCATATTGGTATTCTTTTAATTTTTAGACCGACGTTAAAAAAATATACTGATATGAGTCAGCAAAATAATGCCAAGCTTCAATCGTATTTAACAGAATTAGTTAGTGGCATTGAGACAATTAAAAATATGAATATGGAAGTTATTATGAATGAAAAATTAGAAAATATTTATGTAAAATCTTTAAATGATACGTTTGAATATCAAAATATTTTAAATTTAGAATTATTGATAAAAGAATTAGTTTCATCTATTGGACTTTTCTTATTAGAAATGTTGGGATTTTATATGATAATGAATGGTAGTATATCAATAGGGTATTTTATGAGTTATATTTTTCTTGCCAATTCTTTTTTGACACCAATTACTAATCTAATTGAGTTAAATAAAGAATATTATTATTTAATAAATTCCATTAAGAGAGTAAATCATTTGTTTGATATAGAAGAAGAAAATTTAAGCACCAATACTAATTTTGATTTAAGTGGTACTATTGAGATTAAAAATTTATGTTTTAGTTATAATCAAGAAAAAATGATTTTTTCAAATTTTAATTTACAAATTCCAAAGGGAAATAAGATAATGATTTTAGGTTCCTCAGGCAGTGGTAAAAGTACTATTCTAAAGTTATTAATGAAATATTATGAAGTAAATTATAATATGATTTATTTGAATGAAATAGATATTAATAATTGTTCTGTTTTAAATGTTAGAAATCATATTGCTTTAATGAGTCAGAATGATGTTTTATATACTGATACAATTTTTAATAACATTACTTTATATCAAAATGTTGATTTAAAAAATTTTCAAGAAATTTGTAGATTAACTTGTGTTGATGAATTTGCAAAAGAATTATTTTTAGGTTACCAGACAAAATTAGAAGAAAACGGTCTAAATCTCTCTGGAGGTCAGAGACAACGCATTCTCTTAGCAAGGTTATTTTTACAAGAAAAAGGTATTGTCTTAATTGATGAGGGATTAAATGCAATAGATATTCGATTAGAAAGAAAAATTTTAACTAATATTTTTTCTAAATATCCAAATACAACTATTATTGTTGTTTCTCATCGAGTGGAAAATCAAGATTTATTTCATCAAGTTATTCATTTTGAAAATGGACAAATAAAATTCTTATCAAAGGAGAAGCTATATGATTGATACTTATTATATTTTAAATAAAAAATGTAATTTTTCCATTTATGTATTTATTTTAAACGTCATTATTTTATTATCGTATATTATATATGGAATGAATACCTATATTTATCAAACTTATATTCAACTTCACTCCGAAATAATAATCAAAAACTCCTTATTTTATCTTGAGGTACTCATTCCGGAAAAGGAGGTTTCTAACGTAGTTAAAGAGGAAAAAATTATTATTAATCAAAAAGAGTATCAATATAAAGTAGTAAAACAAGATAATAGAATTACTTATTTAAATCATGTTAATTATCAAAAATGTTACTTGGAAATCAATCATTTGGATAAAGAATATCAAAAAGAAGGATATCATTTGCTTGTAAAAATTCCTTCTAAAAGGAGGAAAATAATAGAATATTTTAAAGAATAGAGAGGAGAGTAGAGTATGCAAAAAATGGAAAATAATGAATTAATGGAAATTAAAGGTGGTGCAGTAAATTGGGGCTTAATGGCTGGGATTGGTGCTGCTGCATCTTTCATTATTGGTATTATTGATGGTTGGATGAATCCAAAGAAATGTAATGGTTAGGCAAAAAGAAAGGAGAAAAGGGTATGACAGAATTAAAAAAAGAAGAAATGTTACAAATAAAAGGTGGATTTAGTAGTGCATTATTAAATGCGGTGATGCGTACAGTATCTGTGATGTTTAATATTGGACAAGCTGTTGGATCGGCTATTCGAAGATCAGTAAGTGGAAGATATTGTTAAAAAAAGGAGAAGTTTGAGTAAAAAAATTCAAATTTCTCTTTTTTTATTGATTTTTACTATTAGCTAGTGATATAATTTAGTTATGCTGAAATGGCTCAGGTGGTAGAGCAATTGATTCGTAATCAATAGGTCGCAGGTTCGAGTCCTGTTTTCAGCACCATATTTTGTAGATAAAGTCTTATTGGACTTTTTTCATTATTTTTATTGTTTCATAAAAAAATTCACTAGGAGTTTTCTAGTGAATTTTTTAATTTTCTGCTTCTTCTAACATATTTTCAATAAAAATACCATATCCTTTTTTACAATCATCAACAACTACGTGAGTAACAGCCCCAATGATGTTATCCCCTTGAATGATGGGACTTCCACTCATCCCTTGAACAATTCCACCAGTGCTTTTTAATAATCTTTCATCTGTTACTTCAAATAAAATATTTTTATTTTTTTTATCATTTTTCATTATTTTTAAAATATTAATTTTAAATTCTTCCACTTCATTACCGGATATTACGGTTAAGATAGAGGCATCTCCTAACTGAATATCCTTCTCATGTGCAACTTTATACTTTTTTTTATTAGGAAGTTCACTAGTATAGGTACCAAAAATACCAGCAGTACTATTTTCCTTAATGTTTCCATACACTTCATTGACGTTATATTTTGCATTCTTTTCTCCTGGGTTTCCGTCATCAGATCTAGTGATTCCTGTAACTGTAGAGTGATAAATTTTTCCGTCTTTCATTTCTAATCTCTGTCCGGTTGTGGACTCGATAATTTCATGTCCTAGGGCACCATAAATTTTTGTGTTAGGATCAATAAAGGTTAGTGTTCCAACACCATTGATACTATCTTTTACATAAAGTCCAGTTTTAAAGACATTATTTTCATCTTGTACTAAAGTAAGGGTTGTGTTATAAGTAGAACTTCCTCTTTTGTAAGTAATTTCCATTTCTAGTTTATCTGTTGTTGAATCTAGAACTTTAAGCATTTCTTCAATAGAATGGACTTCTTTTTGGTTAATATGTGTTATTTTATCTCCTTTTTGTAAAGAAGCATCTTTTGCTGGGTCAATTTCTCCAATTTTGTAAGTACCGACAATTAATATACCGTTACTTTTTAATTCAATTCCAACATTTTGACCACTAGCAATAATATAATCTGAATAAGCAAAGACATTAAAAGGAATCATGATATTAATTAGAAGAAGCAACAATAGCATTGTTATTTTCTTTTGCTTTTGCATCAAATACATCTCCTTCATTAATCTTTTTACCAGATTACATTATTAGTATAAACGAAGTTGAATGAAATATAATACGCAATAATTTCCAAAAAGATGAACATATTTTTTTACTTGAAAAGTACTGATGGAAGAATTTACTTTTCTATTTATCTTTTGTATGATTTTTTCAAATTTAACACAAACTATAAATAGAAAATTTAAATTTATTTATATTATTTTGGATTTAAATAAATTTCTTGGATGATTTCAACTGTTTCATAATTTAAGGATTTTAACTTAGGGAAATCTTTTTCTGAAATCTCTACTTCATAAGTAATTTTTTCTTTAAAGTCTTTATGGACTATCTTTTTATCTTTTAAAAAGAAATCAATCATTTTTAAATTTTGATATGTACAAATTAATTTTACTAAATATCCTTTTTCAAGAACAATAATATGATTTTTTAACGCTTCTGTTGTTGCTTTGGTATATGCTCGGACTAATCCAGAAGCTCCTAATTTTATTTTTCCAAAATAACGGATGACAATACATAAAACATGATTTAAATTTTGTTTTTCTAAAACAAGAAGAATAGGTATTCCAGCCGTACCGCTAGGTTCACCGTCGTCTGATGCGTACCGAACATTATCTAGAATATAAGCATAACAGTAATGTGTAGCGTCTTTATAAGTATTTTTTGCATAATTTATGTAAAAATTGGTATCTTTTTTATTTTGAATGGGAAAAACTAATCCAATAAATTTTGAATTTTTAATTAAAAAAGAATAAACATTCTCAGTGACACTTTTCATTTTACACCTCAACATTATTTTATCATAGCCTGGCCTTTATTGTAAATTTCTTTTTAGCCTTTTGCCTATACACAAAAGTCCAAGGGGCATACCTTATTTTAGGAAGTGATAAGAATGAATGATTATGGATTTGATTATTTCAATTACATGAATAACATAACTCCTAGTCCTAACTATATGAATGCAACACCTAATTATAACAATATTAATGTAAGTCCTAATTACCAAAATATGGAACAAGGTAATATGTATAAAGTCGAGGCTAAGAAGAATCCTGGGCTATTAGATCCTTATGAAGGATTTATTCGAGGAAATAGTTTTGATCATTTATATGATAAATACAAAAATTATTCTCCAAGCAAATTGAATCCAACTAACGAAAGGGAAGCATTACTTTATCAATTGTTACAGTATAAATTTGCGATAACTGATTTAAATCTTTATTTAGATACGAATCCTAATGATACAGAGATGTTAACTACTTTAAAAAAATACTTAGCCATTGAAAATCAAATTAAAAATAAGTACGAAAGTATGTATGGTCCATTAACCATTTCGGATATTAATCCAAATAGTAAGGATTGGAATTGGATTAATAGTCCATGGCCATGGGAGGGAGTATAAAATGTTTAAATATATAAAAACTTTGCAATATCCGATTAATATTAAGAAAAAAGATTTAAGGATGGCACATTTAATCGTAACACAATATGGAGGAGCAAACGGAGAATTAGCTGCTGCTTTGCGTTATTTAAACCAGAGATTTACCATGCCGGATGATAAAGGTAAGGCTTTGTTAACGGATATTGGAACGGAGGAATTGGTACCCCCCTGTTATCGGTGTTTTTTTACTTTATATCTTTAAGTTAATTTTTAAATTAAATTTATCTTCATATCCACGTCCACCTTTGGTCTTTTCATAGATAACATAATCTATGATAGAGGATAGCAAATCATTTTTTTGTTTAATTGTATCACATTTTTCATAATTGTTAATCACTTCTTTCAATAAAGGAATCATTTTTTTTCTTTCCTCATATTTTTGAATGAGATTAATGTTTAAATTTTCTTCTTTTTTTTGGTTTAAAATCATTATATCATTTTTAATTTTATTCACTCTTTTGTTAAAAGTTTCTTTACTATAAGTACCATCCTCTAAAAGGTCATAACACCTTTCAAGTTTTGATGTTGCCTTTTTTATTTCTTCTTCTATAATTAAAATTAAGTTATTAGAGTTTTCTATTTCTTTTTGATATTCTATACTATAGTTATCTACATAGTTGTTATATTCATTTAGTACTTCTTTGATTGAATCTATCAATCTTTTTTCTACAAGTGATAAATTACTTCCAACAGTGATGCATCTCGCTGTTTTACAGTATAAAGTATCGCTTTTATTTTTATCGTTATATGGCCTTCTTATCATTTTTTTACGGCAAATAGGGCATATAATTAAACCAGACAAAGGATTTTTTATTTCATAAATGTTAGGAACCTTGTTAGTTTTCATTTCTTCCAATTTTCTTATTATAATCTTTGTTTTTTCGTCATTAGGATTTAAAATTGGTTCGAAATTTCCTTTAACCATTAGACAACTATTATTTCTAGGTCTAGTTTTAACAAGTTCTCCATTTTTCATTATTGTAATTGTTTTTCTACGCTCCCAAGTTACATAACCATAAAGGGTAGGTGAATAAAGGATGTTTCTAATCATATTCGGACTCCATATTTTTGCCTTTTTTGGTTTAATATTCAAATAATTTAAGTATGTAGCAATAGCAGAAGTTCCCATATCACATTCAATTTTAATTATTTCATTTTCTCTAAAATTTGAATTAGGATTACTACTTACCAATTCACTTTTTTTGCAGCTATAAATTTTGGCAATGGAACCAATCGTATCACCAGATTTAATTTTATATTTTGTATTTAATCCATAAGCAAATAAATCCGTTATAAGTTGTACGATTTTTCTTTCTGTTTCATTAAATTCTAAAGTAAATCCTTTCTCATTTATCAGTTTCTTCTTTTGATATCCATATGGAGTAGAGGATGCAACGTGCTTTCCTTCTTCAACCGATCTCCGTCTTCCTCTTCTCAAAACTCTTTTAATATAAATTAAATATTTTCTGGATTGATACAATCCATCTTCAAAATA
>CAKPBH010000046.1 GCA_934140355.1 uncultured Bacilli bacterium
ATTTTATTTACAATAGAAATATTATAATATACTGGTACATGGAATGAATTAGTATAATAATCTCTATCTGTTACCCCTTTAATTTTTCCATAAATCGCTCTATCAATATTAACAAAACGACCACTTAATCCTTCAGCAGGAGTTGCTAGGCAAGTAAAGTTTAAATTATATTTTTCAGAATATTCATCACACTTTTTACGCATAAAACCAATAATCTCTAGGCCTAACTTTTGTGCTTCCTCACTTTCCCCGTGATGCTTTCCAATTAAAGCTTTTAAACATTCTGCAAGGCCAATAAAACCAATACTTAAAGTTCCATGTTTCAAAACTTTTCTCAACCTATCCGTTGGTTTTAATTTCTCAGAATCAATCCAAACCCCTTGCTCTAGTAAAAATGGGAAATTATAAGTCCTTTTATTGCATTGAATTTCAAAACGTTCTAATAGTTGCTCACAAACTAAATCCATTAAATTGCCAAGTTCTTCATAAAAACCATCTAAATCAGCCTTTTCATTACTAACAATTCCGTGCTTAATTCCAAGTCTTGGTAAATTAATCGAAGTAAATGACAAATTTCCTCTTCCTGGGGTAACGGCTTTATTTGGATCAACTACATTTCCGATAACTCTCGTTCGACATCCCATATAACATACCTCGGTATTATAGTCTCCCTTATAATATTGCGCATTAAACGGACTATCCATAAAGGAAAAATTAGGAAATAATCTCTTTGCCGATACTTTACAAGATAATCTAAATAAATCATAATTAGGATCTCCCGGATTATAATTAATACCTTCTTTAATTTTAAAAATAGAAATTGGGAATATTGGTGTCTCGTTTTTTCCTAAACCAGCATCTACAGATAATAAATAATTTTTCATTACCATTCTTCCCTCTGGTGAAGTATCTGTTCCAAAGTTAATGGAAGAAAATGGTACTTGTGCTCCTGCTCTTGAATGCATTGTATTTAAATTATGAACAAAAGCTTCCATTGCTTGATAAGTAGCCCTATCCGTTTTAGCAAGAGCAGTATCATACGCTTTCTCAAAAATTCTTCTCACTTCTTTACTTTCTTTATAGAAATTATCAAAAGAAGAAATATCAACGTTAATTGAATTTAACTTATCGATCATCGCAGCAACTTTATCCATGTTAACAAAACTAATAAAATCAGTAAAATCCAATAACTCATACAAAGCTTGTTTATATTCTTTTTTAAAGGTCTTTAATACTCCTGGAGCCATATAAAAATCAAAAGCCGGAATACTTTGTCCACCATGTTGATCATTTTGATCAGATTGAATAGCAATCGCTGCTAGGGCACTATAAGCATTAATAGATTGAGGCTCTCTTAAATGACCATGTCCTGTTGAGAATCCATTTTTAAATAATTTATTCAAATCAATTTGCATGCAAGTAGTTGTTCCCATCGCTAGAAAGTCCATATCATGAATATGAATATCGCCATTATCGTGTGCATCAGCAAATTTCTTCTTCATCAAATAAGCCTTAGAAAATTCTTTAGAAACAGTTGATCCATATTGAAGCATTGTCCCCATAGCACTATTTCCATCAATGTTGGCATTTTCTCTTTTAGCGTCTTCTTCTAAAGCAGATTTCAATCCTAAGCCCTCTAGAGATTTTAAAAATTTATGCATCTTTTTCTCATCCGAAAATAATTCTCTAGACTTATCTCTGCGTTCACGATAATCAGAAAAAGCTTCATAAACATCCATATACTTATGTTTTTTTAGCATAGCTTCAATTAAGTCTTGAATATCATCAATCTTAATTTTTTCTAAATCTTCATATCTCTTGGCAATCTCTTTAATTACACTTTGATATACCTTTTGCACATCTTTGGAAGTATATTTAGATTCTTCTTCTTCCCGAATTGTACCGTCAAATCCCTTTTTAATTGCAATTGCAACCTTTGTTGTATCGAAAGGAACTTTTTTTCCATTTCTCTTTACCACTTTTAAGTTCTCTAAAACTTCTTCACTTGTCATTTCCTTCACTCCTATCTTCGTATCACACTTACAATTATACAAACTGCTCTCTATCTTGTCAATAAAAAAATACGAACATTTTTAAAAAAATTAAAATTTCAAAAAAAGAGAGATTGTTTTAAAGGGAAAATACTTAAAATGTCTTTTTTGTTTTTTTATAATTGTTGCCTATTTTAAATAAAATCCTTTATTTAAAAGGGTTTATTCGTGTTTTGTAACAAAATATTTTCCTAAAAAAACTTTATTTTTAAATACTTTCTATTTTTTTAGTTTACTGGTTTTGCTATTTTTTATACTTTTTTTAAAGCAAAATTTGGTTAGTGTTCGTATTTTTTTATACTCATCTTAGTTAATTATTTTAAAAAAGTAAGACAATATCTACTATTTTTTTGTTACTCAAAAATATTTAGCTGTTTGTATAAAAAAAATACCAAATAACACCAACAAAAAAAATACATAGATTAATGATCTGAGTTCATAATAATAGTGGGTGATGAAAAATGGGAAAAAACAAAAACATGAAAAACTCAAATAACAAGAATAATGCCAAGAAAAATATGAGTGGCGCTAACTCTTGTAATGAGTCTTCTTCAAACATGAATGCGAATAATTCATGTAAAAATAGCCTAAACTAAAGGCTATTTTTTTGTGCATATGATTCTTAAAAAAATTCCTATCCTCTAATGAATTTCAACCGAAGTATTTTTTGTCTAAAATAAAAAGCAGGAAAACGCTTAATAAAACCAATAAGAAACAATAAGCAAAGAAAGAAGAATTGCCATCAAATCTGCAAGTAGTCCTACAATAAGAGAATATTTAATCTTACGAATCCCCACACTAGAAAAATAAAGCCCAATAATATAAATCGTCGTATCCGTACTTCCTTGCATCAATGAAGCCACTCTCCCCAAATAAGAATCTACTCCATAATTTTTGAAAACATCACTCATTAAAATTAAAGAAGAACTACCCGAAATAGGACGCATAATAGCTAAAGGAAGTAACTCCTTAGGAAAAGAGAAAAAAGCAAATGGTACCTTTAAAAAAGCCATTCCATAATCTAAAATATGACTTTTTAATAAAACTTGTACGGCTAAACTAAGAGCAAAAATCGTGGGAAAAATCTTCAAAGCCATCTCTAACCCTTCTTTTACCCCTGCAATAAAACTATCATAAATATCAATTTTTTTAAAAAAGCCATAAAAAACAATCAAAAGAACAATTAAAGGAATAATAAAATTCACCCCATAGCCTCCTTTTTTCCATTTAACTTCACGCTTTTTAAAAGAAGAAACAACACATTCTTAACCTTTTTAAACCTTTGTTACAAGGACAAGAAATCATATTCTCAAACTCTTTTTAAACATCCCTCATTTTTATTTCCAAAGATGAGCAAAAATCCGATCAAGAATAAGACCAAAAGCACAAGATAAAAATGTTGCTATCATACAAGGAACTACAATTTCTGTAGGAGAAGTTGAACCATAATATGTCCGCATACTAATAACTGTTGTTGGAATTAAAGTAACGGATGCTGTATTGATTACCAAAAGTGTAATCATACTTCTAGTTGCTGTCTCCTTCGTTAAATTATGCCGATTTAATTCCTCCATAGCCTTTAATCCAAACGGAGTTGCTGCATTCCCCAGTCCTAAAATATTCATCATAATATTAGAAGCAATATAACTAAGACTAATATCATCTTTGTCAAGTTCAGGAAATATTGGTCCAATCAAACGAGATAATCCCCTTGCCATCTTCTGAAGTAATCCACTATCTTCGGCAATCTTCATCACACCAAGCCATAGACAAAGCAAAGGAAGCAAATGAAGTACCATCTCTAAAGCAACTTGCCCTGTTTCAAGTAAACAAGTATTAATTGCACCAATATTTGCTGTAAAAAGAGAAAAAAGAATACCAATAATTAAAAATAGACCAAAAATATATTGAATCATTTAAAAACTTCTCCCTAAAGAAATCTTTGTCTTCTTTTTTTGAAAATAAATATCTTCTTGATACAAAAGTTTTTTATCCAAGTAAATCGCATAATAACCAACTTTCTCATGATTATGTACCTTCTTCTTTTTCTCTAAAATAACCTTCCCTACCAAATTGCCCTTAGTTTCATTTTTTAAAGGCAAATAAACATCATTCTTAATATATAATTTTCCACTAGAGCGATAAAACTTCTCCCCTACTACCTGAAAAGTTTTTTTCTTTAAAACGGGATAAGCCGTATAATGATTAAAGGCGTATTGATATAAACTTTTATGCGTATTCCAATCATCACTATCCTTTATTGTAACAACAACTAAATTCAAATGTGCAGAAGATGCTGTACTAACTAAAGTTCTCTTTGCCTTTTCAGTATATCCTGTCTTACCTCCTGTAATATAACTTTCTTTTAATAACTTATTTTTATTATGCCACACATATGTCTTCTTATTCGTTCGAACCACATGTTTAGAAGTAGCAACAATTTTTCTATACCAAGAATAGCGCATAGCATATCGTGTTAAAAGAGCCATATCATAAGCCGTAGAGTAATTTCCCTCATCACTATTATCTAGCCCACTTGGATTAGAAAAACGCGTTTGAGACATGCCAATTTCCTTCGCCTTATCATTCATCATTGCAACAAATTCTTCAACACTTCCTCCCACATATTTTGCCACCATTAAAGCGGCATCATTCCCCGAGCGAAGCATCAGACCATAAAGTAAATCTCGCAAAAGAATTTTCTCACCAACCTCAATATAAATCCCCGAGCCATAAGCTTGTTTAATCACATCATCCACAATAACCTCTTCATCCAATTTCTCTGACTCTACTGCTAAAAGACAAGTCATAATCTTGGTAATAGAAGCAATTAACATAGGCTTACGATAATTCTTCCCCTGTAATACCTTACCTGTTGTCATATCCATTAAAACATACTCATAAGCACTATCCGTACTAGCATAACAGTTTCCTATAAATAAAAAAAATAAGAAAAACACCAATATTACCTTTTTCAATTGTTCCTCACCTATAAAATAGTATGAAAAGTTAAACGTTTTTAGTCCAGAAAAATACTGAATAAAAACAAGCTTTAAAAAGAAAAATATTCTTAATTTGAAAAAATCACCTCAAATTTTTGAAGTGATTTTTATTCTATTTTATTTTTTTTCGTTCTCTAAGGGGTACTAAAACTATGTTATTTTTTTAGAGGATTAAATTTGGATTAAACCAATTCATTATCAGTTTTTTACTAAATCCACTTCATTTTGGGGTTGTAAAAAATATTGCTAATTCTCTAATTTCTTTTGTTTTACTAAAGGTTTTGTTATTTGATCTTGTGGTTTTAAATTTGGTATAAAGATTACGCCATTAATTATTTCTCGATCATTTAACAAAGACAAATCAACTTTTGAAGCGAAAAAACCGCAGCCACCAATTTTTTTTAAATTGCTTAAGTCTTCTAAATCCTTTAAATTTCTAAAATCAGCATTTCCTTCGATTTGTTTTAAATTTTTTAAAGAAGAAGCATTCAGTAATTTTCTGAATCTAGCATTTTCTCCGATATACTCTAAAGCGCTTAATCCAGATGAATTCTTTAATGAATTAAAATTAGCATTTCCTCCAATTTGTTTTAATTTTTTCAAAAAAGAGGCATCCGTTAATTTTTCAAATTTAGCTTCACCGCCAACATATTCTAAGCTATCTAGTCCAAATGAGTTTTCTAATGAACGAAAATCAGCATCCCCATCAATTTGTTTTAGTCGTCCTAGAGAAGAAGCGTCCTGCAAATTTGGAAAATAAGCATTTCCTCCAATATACTCTAAAGCACTTAGTCCATAGCTTGTAGTTAGGCTATAAAAGATGGCATTTTTTCCAATGAATTGTAGGGAATCTAAGTGCAAATCAGAAGTTAAGCAGATAAATCTGGCATTTCCAAAAATCATTTTTAAATTAGAAAAATTTGGCAATGAAGTAGAAGAAAATTCCATATCCAAATCTCCTAAAAAAGCCAATATTTTTCTATTTTCTTCAAAATCACTTAATTTCGTAGCAATATTTTCCTCTGATAATTCAAGAATGATAGCGTAATCTTTTTTAATATCGCGATTTAAAATTATTTTTTTGGCTAAAGCAACTTCTTTATCGTTTTTTCCTTGAAATCCATATAAAAATATAAGTTCTTCACGAGTAAATTTCTCACCTTTTTGTTGTTTTTTGAAAAAGCAATCTAGGATTTTTTCTTCTTGATTTTGCTTACTTTTATTCGTGTTAATGTTTTTCAATATAAACCTCCAATCTTTAATAATATTCAACTTTATTCCTTTTAAGAATATCTATAGATTTAGAAAAAAAGAAAATACTAATCATTTAATACTTGGATAATTTTTTGTATTTTCTTTTTTGATTCATATTTATTTTTAATCATGATCTCTTAAAATGGCATGATACTTATCTAAAACAGCGGCAATTGATTTTTCAAATAAAATATTTACTTCCTCATCTGTAAGTGTTTTAGCATAATCTTCAAATGTTAACGCAAAAGCAATTGATTTTTTTCCTTCTTCGATATTCTTTCCGCTATAAACATCAAAAACAGAAACATCTGTAAGTTTTTTACCCCCTGCTTTTTTAATGACAGAAATAATAGAATCTGCTGGAATATCCTTATCAAGGATGACAGCAAAATCTTTCTTGATACTAGGATATTTATTTAATTCCGAATATTTATTTCTTCCCACTTTATTAACAAGAAGTTTGTCTAAACTAATCTCGGCAACATAAACATCATCTTTTACTTTTTTGGGATGAAGTTTTCCTAAAATACCAATTCTTTTGCCGGAAACTTCAATATAAGCACTTTGATAAGGATGAAATTCAAGAGGATATTCTCCCGTAACAAAACGATAGCGATTTTCATACCCTAGTGCATGAAGTAACTCTTCAATTATTCCTTTTAAAATATAAAAGTCTACCATTTTCTTACTTCCAAGAGAGAAATAATATTCTCCAGACATCACGATACATAATTTGTACTCCTCAGAATAAGTATTTTCTTTTTTATAAAATCCCTTAGCCATCTCAAAAATACAAATATCTGATAAGTTTCTAGCTCTATTATATTGATAAACCTTCATTAAACTAGGAATCAATGAATAGCGAAGAGCATTCTTTTCTATTGATAAGGGATCCATCAAACGGACGGTTTCAAAATCATCTAACGTATAATCATGAACCATCTCCTCTGGCAAAAATATCTGAGTAAGAACTTCATTCAGTCCTAAATCTACTAATTTATTTCGAATAAATCTTGTTGTTTTATCATAACTACCACTTCGAATCCCTAATTGAGGTAATTTTCCTTTAATATTATTAATTCCATATATTCTTCCAACTTCTTCAATTAAATCTTCCTTAATTGAAATATCTAATCTCCTAGAAGGAACACTTACCATCATTTTTCCATCCAAAGTCGAAGTGCTAAATCCTAAGCGACTAAAAATATTTTGAATCTCGTCTTCGCTAATCTCGGTTCCAAGGACTAAGTTAATATCCGAAGCGGTAATTGCAATAACTTTATCTTGAACACAAGTCTTATCGTATGTAAAACAAAGATCACTAACCAAAGCCGAAGCATACTTTTCTAATAAATGACAGGCTCTATCCATAGCCATATAAGTTCTCTTTGGATCAAGTCCTTTTTCAAAACGGTTAGAGGCCTCACTACGAAGTACTTTTTTGCTCGTCTTTCGAACGCTAACGGCATCAAAAATCGCAGATTCAATAATAATTGAGGTCGTATCTTCCATAACCTCGGTTGTAGCACCCCCCATTACTCCAGCAAGGCCAATAGCTTCTTTTGAAGAGGCAATAACAATATCATCAGAGTCCAACGTACGTGCAACACCATCCAAGGTAATAAGTTCTTCTCCTTCTCTGGCATCTCGAACAACAATTGTATCTCCTAGATGAGTCGCATCATAAAAATGTAGGGGTTGCCCTGTTTCTAACATAACATAATTAGAAATATCAACAACATTATTAATTGGCCTTATTCCACAAGCAATAAGCCTATTTCGAATAAACTTTGGACTAGGTCCTATCTTCAAATGATTTACTCTCTTAGCAAGATATAAACTACACTTTTTGGTCTCTACTTCTACTTTTAACTTATCATGACAATTTTTTTCTACCGTATAACTTAAATCAATAGGACCAACTTTCTTGTTATAGATAGCGCCAAGTTCATAAGCAAGACCTAAAATGCTAAGTTCATCTCCACGATTAGCCGTAAGTTCAAAATCAATTACTTCATCATCTAATCCTAAATACTTGATTGCATCACTACCAATGACCGCATCATCCCCAAGCTCAGCAATGCCTTCAATATCTTCTTTCTTCAAGAATTTATGATCAAGCCCTAATTCTTGAATAGAACATAACATTCCATTAGAAACACAGCCACGAATTTTACCACTTTTAATCACACCACCTGGTAGTTTTGCGCCAACTAAAGCAACGATTACCTTCAAGCCCTCTCTAACATTAGGAGCACCACAAACAATATCCAAAACCTCAGTTCCCACATCTACTCGACATAAATGCAAATGGTCACTATCTGGGTGCATTTTAACTTCTAAAACTTGACCAACAACCAAATTTGTTGCATTAATGAGAGGGCCACAAGAATCATACTCGTTGCCAACTCTTACCATATCTAGGGCAATATCAGAAATGCTTAAATGATCATCAAGAGGAAGATAATCACGAACAAAATTTCTTGATAATATCATTCTACTCCCCATCCTTTCTATCAAACTCTTGTAAAAAGCGAATATCATTTTGATACATTAGACGAATATCTGGAATTCCATAGCGAAACATCGTAATGCGATCCCAACCAGGGCCAAAAGCAAAGCCACCCCAAACCTCGGGATCATATCCATTCATCCTTAAAACATTAGGATGCACCATTCCCGCTGCAAAAACTTCTATCCATCCAGTATCTTTACACAAATTGCATCCCTTTCCATGACACTTAAAGCAAGTCACATCTACCTCATAAGAAGGCTCTGTGAAAGGAAAATAACTAGGTCTAAACCTTAAATCTAAATTACTTCCTAACATATGTCTTGCAAAAACTTCTAAAGTTCCTTTCAAATCAGCTAATGACACATGATTTTCTTTTTTATCAACAACTAATCCTTCAATTTGAGAAAACTGAGGAGCATGGGTTGCATCATCTTCTCTTCGATAAGTTTTTCCAGGAACAATAATTCGAATTGGCGTCTTTCCTTGATGTGCCATCATATATCTTGCTTGAACCGAAGAAGTTTGGGTTCGAAGCAAATAATCGGGCGTAATATAAAAACTATCTTGCATATCTCTGGCCGGATGCCCCTTAGGTAAATTTAATCGTTCAAAACAATACTCGTCACTTTCTAACTCTGGCCCTGATACCACATCATAGCCCATAGATACAAATAAATCCTCAATCTCCTCAATGGCCAAACTCATTGGATGCTTGCTTCCCCGTCTTATCTTAGTAGCGGGCAAAGTCACATCAATTTTTTCACGTTCAAGTTGCTCTTTTATCTTATCTTCCTCTAATTTTTTCTTTAACTCCTCATATTTTTCTAAGAACAACCCTCGAAGTTCATTCACGGCTTGACCAAACGCTTTTTTTTCTTCCTTATCCAAATTCTTTATCTGACTATTCAACTCTGTAATCAGTCCTTTTTTTCCTAAGTATTTTACTTTTAACTCATTTAACTCATCAAGACGAATCACCGTCTCATAATCATACAACATTTTACTTCTTACTTCTTCTACCTGTTTCATCAATTCCACCATCTTTCTTTCTATTTTTTATTTGTTTAAAATACTTAAAATTTCTAAATCTATTGTATTATCACTTTGATAAATATTCATCATTTCAAGAGGAAATCACTCAGTTAGCTATTCTCAAGCAGATTCATCACTTCATCATGGTTAAAATTCTCCTCGTATTCCTGCATTTTTTTGATAAAATCATGATGAGTAAGCAACAAATCATCAAGTCTTTCTAATACAACATAATCGATATGTTTAACACCAAAATTTAACAAATAGCGAATATTTAATTCCATATCTCGTCTATTATTTTTAATTTCTTCTAGTCGATATCTTTGTCTATCCAATAATATTTTATACGTATCATTGTGAATATACTTAAGTAAATACTCTGTTTCTTTTTGCATCTAACCTCCTATTAACTAAAAAAAGAAAGGTTTGGTTTAAAGGACGAATTAAAAAATCCGCGGTACCACCTTTCTTTATAGATCTCTATACACTTAAATTACCAATAACGGAGTAACCCGATAAAACTAAAGGAGTGAATTCATCTCCAAGAAGCGACTCATCTTTCACCTAACACAAGTTCTCTAAACACTTCCTTTAAAGAAACTACTACTTTCCTCATCACAGTTTCATTTTTTCATCAATTAGTATTATAGTATAAAGAGAAGAAGAAGTCAATCACCTTTTTTAAGAAGTACAAACAGAATCTGAAACACTTTTTCCAGGATTTCTCTGCAATTCTTTCTTTCCTTCAGTATATAATTCAACCTCAATTTTTCCGGTTAAGGATTTTCCCATTAACTTAGATTGATCTAGACTACTTGTACAATTCGCAATATCGCTATTCTGACAACTGTCACTTAACCATAAATAAAAATGATAAACATCATATCCGGTCTTTGAGGAACTATAACTTGGTAAATCCTGTTGGATGGGTGTTAATACTAATCTTTTATCCGTACCGATAGTATCAAACTTATAATCAAAACTTCCATTAGAAAGGACAGTATCATCTTTTACCAATTTCCACTTTAAATAAGAACTTAATAAATCACAACTTACATTTAAATCTGTCAAGGCAATATCATAGATAATATTATTATTTGTATTTGTGCTAGCTCCTCCCACGGTAAAATCAATTTTTATGACATTATCCTCTCTTGTTTCTACCTCACTATCTAAAATAGGTACCATCTCTAAATTACTAGCATCAAACTCTGTATCGCCATATGCACTCTCATCAATCCGAACTGTACCTGTTGTAAGATTAAAAGGAACACTTGCTTGTAAAAGTGCATAGGTAAATCCGATTCCAAGTAAAATTATTACTCCTATGTAAATTACTAAAATTCTTCTATCCCAAAAAAAATTCTTTTCCACAATCATCATTCCGCCTTACTTTTCTCTTACTCTAAAATTAAGTATAGCAAAAAACCAAAAGAAATTCAATCTATCGTTACAAATTAAAGAAAATTTACTTTATCCTAATTTTTATAAAGCAACTTATTAATATTTTCTAAAAGTACTCTTTTTATGAGGTAAAATTTCTTACTGAAGTGGAGAAAAAAAGATAAAAATAAATTAGCCAATTAAAAATATGAATTTTTTTTAATTTATGCTTGACAAAATATACATTATCGCCCGAGTTTGACAGTTTTAATTTAAAAATCCTCTCTAGGTATTATAAAACCTAGTTTTTCTTTGTTAACTTTGTTGC
>CAKPBH010000047.1 GCA_934140355.1 uncultured Bacilli bacterium
GGTATGACTCACTTTTATTTTAATAAAAATAGTGTAAGTGATTTTACTCACCAACACTATTTATTATAGAACCTTAAATAACGAGAGACTAAGGTCTCTTTTTTTAGGGGTGACTTTTTGTTCATTTTTTGATAGAATAGGTAGTAATGAAGAGGAAGAGGAGAAGATTGATATGGAAAAAATTAGTGATATAAATCATATAAAATGTGATCGAGGTGTGATTGCAATTAATGAAGAAGGGGAAGTGTTAGTAACAAAGTTTGATGAAATTAATGTGAATCATAGTTGTTGTTTTAGTGATATTGAGGAAAATATTGATTTGGATCCTGATTATGGAATGGATCAAATGGAACATGCTTGGTTTTTGGCAAGAAATGGGATTATCTCTTTTCAAATTGCTAAGAATATATGTTATCTTATTACTTCGCCAGATACTATAACTTCTATTCAGTTAGAAAGGTTTTTTGAGGTTGTTCGTGCTGGTTTTCGTGATGTAAAACAATTTAGTGTTGATTTGGTAGATGGGGATCATCATGTAGCAATTGAGATAGATGGCAAGTCTGAATATGATATTTCTGGTTTACAAAAATGTTTTAGTTACTGTTCTTTAAAAAAGAAGAGAGTAAGGTAAAAAAAGTATTAATTTTTCTTTATTTATAAGTTTTATTGGGATTTCATCCCTCTTTTTTTTGTTAATTGAAGAAGATAGTAAATTTTTTTATTGTCTCTAATTTAATTAGTATGATTTTAATTTGGAAAGTGTTATAATAGATTTAGAGTAGGTGATTTTAATTGATTCAAATATTTGAAATTAAAAAGAAGAAAAAAAATTTTAAGAATAATGATGTAAAAATATTGGAAAAATACTTATCTATTTCTTGTTTGAAAGAACATGAAGTTCTTTTAAAGTATCATTCTAAAAAAGAGGGAATTGATTTTAAAGAGGCTAAGGGAAGGCTTATTACGGATGGTAAAAATATTGTAATTAGAGAAGAAAAAAGAAGTTTTTTATCCTTTTTAATTGCTTCTTTTAAAGATGAGTTTATTCTTATTCTTCTGTTTCTTAGTTTAATTAATTTCTTTTTGCATGATAAGTTGGGTGCTTTTATTATCTTGGTTATTGCTTTGATTAGTGCTTTAATTCGTTTTGTTCAAGATTATTCTGTGGATAAATTTAATCAAAAATTAAAGTCTAAAATTTATTCTACAACGACAGTACTTAGAAATAATCAAGAATTAGAAATTAGAGTAGAGGATGTTGTTAAGGGAGATATTGTGAAGTTAAATGCTGGGGCAATTATTCCTGCTGATTTAAGGATCATTGAAGCTAAGGATTTATTTTTAAATGAATCTGTTTTTACTGGGGAGAGTGCTTTAGTAGAAAAAACTTCTGCAACGGATGATGCCAAACAAGAAATCTTTGCTATTGAAAATATTGCTCTAATGGGTTCTAGTGTTGTTAGTGGACTGGGGACGGGGGTAGTTATTGAAACTGGTTTTTCTACCTATTTGGGAACGTTAGGGGGTGAAGTAGAAAATAAAAAACCACTTACTAATTTTGATTTGGGAATTAAACATATTTCTAATTTATTAATTAGATATATGGTTGTTGTATGTTTGGTTGTTATCGTTATTGATGGTGTAATTAAAAGGAATATTAATGAGGCAATCCTTTTTGCTTTGTCTGTTGCGGTAGGTATTACTCCAAGTATGTTGCCTATGATTTTAAATGTCAATTTGACTAAAGGAAGTAGGAGTTTGGCTAAGAAAAAAACGTTGGTCAAAAAAATGGAGTCGATTCAAAATTTGGGGGCTATTGATATTTTATGTACTGATAAAACGGGAACTCTTACGGAGAATAAAATTGTTCTTCAAAAATATATTGATGCCAAGGGTGCTATTGATAATAGTATTTTAGAATATGCTTATCTTAATAGTCATTATTCAACTGGAATTAAGAATTTAGTGGATAGAGCAATTTTAGATTATGCAATTAGGAGTAATTTGAAAGACTTAGATTGTAAATATGAAAAAATAGATGAGATTCCTTTTGATTATACGAGAAAAAAACAGACTGTTGTTGTAAAAGATGAAAGTGGATATCGTGTAATTACAAAAGGGGCTTTAGAAGAAGTATTGTTAAGTTGTAGTCAAGTGAAAGTGGGGGCGATGGTTACTGAATTGAATTCTTCTTATGAAAAAATAATAAAAGATAAGGCAATTGAATTAGCAACTGATGGAATGCAAGTTATTGCTATTTCTGAAAAGTTGGAATATACAAATAAAGATAGTACGAAAAAAATAGAAGGGGATATGACATTTATTGGTTTTGTTGGCTTTCTGGATCCTGCTAAAAAAGATGTTAAAAAGACCCTTGTCAATTTGGCTAAAATAGGAATTCAAACTAAAATATTGACTGGTGATAATCCTTATGCTACAAAAAATATTTGTAATTTAGTTGGGTTAAATGGTAATGATATTTTATTAGGTAGCGATATTGATAAATTAACTGATGAAGAGTTATTAGATAGAATTGATGATGTTGATGTTTTTGCTAGAATGAATCCTCTTCAAAAAGAAAGGATTGTTTCTCTTTATAAAAGAAAAGGACATGTTGTTGGTTATATGGGTGATGGAGTTAATGATGCACCTTCTTTAAATATTGCTGATGTTGGAATATCTGTAAATACTGCTACTTCTATTGCTAAGGAGGCTAGTGATATTATTATATTAAAACAAAGTCTTAAAGTAGTATATGATGGTGTTTTAGAAGGGAGAAAGGTTTACGGGAATATTATTAAATATATGAAAATGGCTTTAAGCGCTGATTTTGGTGATGTTTTTAGCATTATGATTGCTAGTATTTTTCTTCCATTCTTACCACTTCTGCCAATTCAAATGCTTATTCAAGACTTTATTTATGATTTTTCACAAATTGGTATTCCTTATGATAATGTGGATGCTGAATTTTTGAAAACTCCTAAAAAATGGGATACCAAAGGGATATCGAGATTTATGAAAGTAATGGGGATTACTAGTTCTTTAATTGATGTCATATCTTTCCTTATTTTCTGGTATTTACTGGGATATAATACAAAAGATAGTGCTTCATCCTTTCAAACGGCTTGGTTTGTTACTTGTCTTGTAACAGAGTTGATGATTATATTCAATGTAAGAACTTCTAAAAAGCCCTTTATCGAATCAAACGCAAGTAGTAAACTAAATTACTTAACTTTATTTTCACTAGCATTAACAATATTTACCCCAATTCTTTTCCATAAAATCCCATCATTTCACTTTGAAATATTACCACTGTCCTTTTACTTCTACCTAATAATTCTTGTTTTATTCTATTTCTTTATTGTCTCAATCATAAAAAAAATATATATTAAAAAATACCATGAATGGTTATAAGAAAGGAAGTAATATAAATGAAAAAAATTGTGATCTATCTTTTTATTCTATTATCTCTAACAGCGTGTGCAAAAGAAAACAAGGATAAACCAAACACAAAAGACGCAAAAACAGCTACCATTAGCTTAGAGGGAAATGAAACAACAGGATATACTTGGAATTGTATGGAAGATAATGGTTATTTAAAAATAAAAAGTACTTATCATGAAGATAGTAAATCAGATGAAGATATGACGGGAGTAGGAGGAAAATATACCATTACTTTAACTGGTCAAAAAGAAGGATCTACCTCTTTAATTTGTAATTATAAAAGAGAGTGGGAAGAAAACTCTTTAGAAACTAGAACGTACTCTATTGAAATTGATAAAAACTTAAAAGTAAAAGTAGGTGATTTTACGACTACTAAGACTGAAGTAACAATAGAAGATAATCAGAAAGAAAATACCAACACTAGTAAGGAATTAAAAACATTTACTTTTGATAATGCTTATGGTACAGAAACAATCGAAGCAGAAGAGGCTCTAACTGCAACTGGGACTGCCGGCGCTAGTAATATTATTTTCTATTTAAAAGAGAACAAACTATATTTATATGGGCATGGGGAAGCAGATGAATTATTAGCGGATGGTGTTGATAAAATTTATTATAAAACTACTCATGCTGAACAAATTACGGTAGTCTTAAATAAAAATTCAACGATTAGTAAAGAAAATAGTTATCTGGAATATGAAAAATAATTTAAATAAAAAATAGAAATATCAGTTTAGGGTATTTCTATTTTTATCTAAATATTGAAAAACATCCTTAATATCATCATGAATCACCAAATCAGATAAATTATCCATATATGTTGTATCCCTGTTAATAATAATTAGATGTTTTCCATGAAAATAACGTACAAAAGCAGAAGCAGGGTAAACTACTAAAGAAGTTCCAGCAATAATTAAAACATCTGCCGCATCAATTTCTTGAATTGCTCTAGAAATGACTTTATCATCTAGAGCCTCTTCATATAAAGTAACTGCAGGTTTTATTATCCCACCACACTTACAATGAGGAATACCATTTGCAGAAAATACTTCTGAAGCTCTCATCTTAGAATTACAATTCATACAATAATTATTCATAATTGTCCCATGTAATTCTATTACATTTTTACTTCCCGCTTTTTGATGTAATCCATCAATATTTTGGGTAATAATAGCCTTTAGTTTTCCTTTTTGTTCTAGCCAAGATAAATATTTATGACAAATATTAGGGCTAGCACTTAAACTATTTAAATTCTTTTGATAAAACGAATAAAAATATTCAGTATTTTTCATGAAAAAAGAATGACTTAAGACTTCTTCCGGTGAATATAAACATTTTTCATGATATAGACCATTCGCACTTCGAAAATCCTTTAATCCACTGGCTGTAGATACCCCAGCACCTCCAAAGAAAACTAGGTGTTTAGCTTCTTTTATATAACGATTTAATAACTTTAATTGTTCCAACTTTATCACCAAATTTATTGTAATACAAAATACTATTTTTGTTAAGTATTTTCTTTTTTCTAAACTTTATGTTAAAATGTTAAACGAGTAGGTGATATCATGTTTAAAATTGGCAATATAGAAATTAAAAATCGCATTGTCCTAGCTCCTATGGCAGGAATATGTAACAGTGCCTTTCGAAAAATCATTAAAGAAATGGGAGCAGGATTGATTTATGCGGAAATGGTTAGTGATAAAGCTCTGGTCTATTCTAGTAAAAAAACAGAAGATATGCTTTATATGGAAGAATGCGAAAGACCTATTGCTCAACAAATTTTTGGAAGTGATAAGGAAACATTTGTAGAGGCAGCGAAATTAGTGTATGAGAAAATGCACCCAGATATTATTGATATCAATATGGGGTGTCCGGTTCCTAAAGTTGCCATTAAATCTCAAGCCGGGTCTGCCTTATTAAAAAATCCAGAAAAAGTAAAAGAAATTGTTGCATCCGTTGTAGCAACAGTCCCTGTTCCCGTAACGGTAAAAATTAGAAGCGGCTGGGATGAAAAAAGCATTAATGCCGTAGAAATTGCTAGGGTAGTAGAGAGTGCTGGAGCGTCTGCCATTACCGTTCATGGAAGAACAAGAAGTCAAGGCTATTCAGGATGTGTCAATTACGAAATTATTAAAGAAGTAAAAAAAGCCGTATCAATTCCGGTAATTGGTAATGGCGATATTGTAGATATTGAAAGTGCCGAAAAAATGTTTGCAACTGGTGTGGATGCCATCATGATTGGAAGAGGTGCCCTAGGCAATCCTTGGCTAATTAAAGAATTAGTAAGTTATTTTGAAGAAGGAAAGAGAATCGATAAGCCAACATGCAAAGAAAGATTGGAAATGTGTTTTCATCATATGGAATACTTAAGCAAAATAAAATGTGAAAAAATAACAGTTTTGGAAATGAGAAGTCATATTGCTTGGTATTTAAAGGGTCTACCTGGTAGTATTGATGCTAAAAATAAATGCTTTAGGGCAACAACGATAGAGGAATTAAAAGAAATCTTAAATAATTATTTTAAAGAATTAGAAAATAGTGTATAATAAAACTATATTTTTATTTGAATTCTATCTTACTAGGTTCAAATAAACATAAGTATTTTTAATAGAGGTGAAAAGATGGAAGTAATAAGAAGTGAACAAGAGCTAGTTCGTAGAGAAAAATTAGAAAAAATCAAAGAATATTGTAACCCTTATCCAGAAAAATATGAGGTAACAAATTCAATTAAAGAAGCAAGAGAAATAGCGGATGGAACACAAGATGTAAAAATTGCTGGTAGAATTGTTTTTATGCGTAAAATGGGAAAATTAAGTTTCTTAAGAATTCGTGATATTGAAGCATCTATCCAAGTATCTATGCAATTAGATTTGGTTGGAGAAGAAGCCTATAAGTTTATGAAAACGTCCCTTGATGTTGGAGATTTTATCGGAGTGAAAGGGGAAGTCGTTACTACCCAAACAGGAGAGAAGACCTTAAGGACTCATGAGTTTAAATTCTTAGGAAAAGCCTTAAAACCATTACCAGAAAAATTCCATGGACTATCTGATCAAGAATTGAAGTATCGAAATCGCTACGTAGATTTAATCATGAATGAAGATGCAAGAGAAAGATTTTTATTAAGAAGTAAATTAATCTGGGAAATAAGAAGTTTTTTAAATAACCACGGTTATGTAGAAATTGAAACGCCAATTTTAAACAACAAAGCAAGTGGCGCTATGGCAAAACCATTTAAGACACATCATAACGCATTAGATATTGATTTATACTTAAGAATTGCTCCAGAAACTTACTTAAAAAGAGCAATTGTTGGAGGATTTACCAAAGTATTTGAATTTGCTAGATGTTTTCGTAATGAAGGAATGGATACTACCCACTTACAAGACTTTACGATGCTAGAAGGATATGGTGCTTACTTAAATTATGAAGATAATATGAAATTTTTGCAAGAGATGATTCAAACCGTAGTCGCAAATTTATTTGGTAAACTAGAATTGACAATAGATGGCGTAACTGTAGATATCAGTGGTGATTGGGAAAGTATTTCCATGAGAGATTTAATCTTAAAATATACTCCAATTGATATTTATGAGTATGATACAAAAGAAAAATTATTAGAAAAAATCAAACAAGAAAAAATCGAAATTGATAGCGAAACTCCACTAGAAAACTTAGGCTATGGGAATTTAGTAGACCAGCTTTATAAAAAGGTTGCTCGTCCTCACGTAGTAAAACCATGTTTCTTAACCAAACATCCAATCAGCTTATCTCCACTTGCCCGTGCAAATGATGACAATCCAAATTTGACGGATAGATTCCAATTAATTATTAATGGTGCAGAAATCATTAATGCTTATTCAGAATTAGTTGATCCTATTGAACAAGAAAAAAGATTAGAAGAACAGGCAAGACTAAAGAGTAATGGTGACGAAGAAGCCATGATGATGGATAGAGATTATATTGGCGCTATGGAATATGGAATGCCACCAATCAGTGGATGGGGAATTGGAATCGATAGGTTAGTCCAAATCTTAACAGATGCTGAGAATATTAAAGATTGTGTTTTATTCCCTTTAATGAAGCCAGAAGAATAATTTGATATAAGAAAAATACTTTAAGAGAATAGCGATTTAGAGAAAATTCTTTTTCAGTATTTTTTCTTTTTTGTTTAGTTTAACTGATTTTTGATAAAAAAAGAATATTTTAGATGTTAATTTACATCTTAAATTGTATATGATATAATCGGTTTATGTAGGAGGGAAAATGAGAGAGTTAAAAGTTAATCGAGTTTATAGACACTTTAAAGGGGATTATTATTTAGTTGTAGATATTGCTACTTATTCAGAAACAGGGGAGATGTGTGTTGTTTATCGAAAACTTTATGGAGATGGTAGTTTATGGGTTAGACCGTATTCGATGTTTATGAGTGAGGTTGACCATGATAAATATCCAGATGTAGAACAAAAATATCGTTTTGAGTTACAAGAGATAGAAAGTGTAGTTTGCAGAAAATAAGATGATAGCAGATGTTTTATTAATATTAGGAATTTGTCTTGTTCTTTTTTCTTATGGTCAGTTAGTTATTTGTTATTTTCGTTATAAAAATGTTTTCATTCAAGATATTGATGGATTTGAAATGGCTAAAGAAATTACTCGAGATGATGATACGATTAATGTAGTAGAGGCTAAAAATATTTTGATTAGTTATTATGATAGTAAGAGAAATGTTATTCGACTTACTTCTAGACAATATTTTGGGAGGGATATTTTTAATCTTGGGCTTGTTTATGTTTTGGCTTGTTATTCTTGTTTTTATCAAAGTGAAATAAAGAGGGAGATGTTAAAAAAGATTTTCTTTCGGGTCGATTGGTGTTCTAAGACAATGATTTTGGGATTAATTCTTTCTTGTTTTACTTATACAATAGGGGACGCAAAGATTGGCGTGGTAATTTTAGGATTATTGCTTATTGTTCAGTATTTTCATTTTGCTATGGATAGTTTTAAAAATACTTCTATAGAAAATACTTTTAGTAAAAGAGATATGGATGGTATAGAGAAGGTTAGGGGAGCAATCTTATTTTTATCAAAGATGTCTTTTATTGGTAATTTAGTTTTTTTACTTAGAGAAATTGTGATTATATTAGGAATTTAAAAAGAGAATTTTACTTAAAATTGGTAAAATTCTCTTTTAGGGTATTTAGTAATTCTTGGGTGGATGCTTTTTCATATAGGATTTTATAAATTGTATTTGTAATAGGAAGGTTTATTTCTTTTTCAATAGCAAGGTTATGAATTGCTTTACAAGTACCTAAGCCCTCTATGGTTGTTTCTTTTTTGTATTTTTCGATTGTATCTTCACTTTTGTTTTGGCCGATTAACCTTCCAAGAGTATAGTTTCTTGAAGTACTTGAAGTGCATGTCATCATGATGTCGTCTATTCCGGCATAACTCATAACGGTGTTTTTATCTCCACCTAAAACTTCGATTAGGTATTTGATTTCGTAGATGGCATTGGTTAAGTATAAAAATTTGCTTGAATCTGGTAGGGAGGCACCATCTAATATGCCAAAGCCAATAGCCATTACATTTTTGATAGCACTACAGATGGGAACGCCGATTAAATCTTTGGTATATTGAATTTTGATGACGTCACTTTCCATATATTTTTGTACTTTTTCTTTGATGGATTCATTTTTTGTTGCGAGGGTAAGTCCTAAGATGTTTTTGTTTTTCATGTCAATCGCAAAACTTCCTCCTGAGATGATGCCTAGTTTGATTTCTCCTAGAATGGAAGTGATGATTTCGTTGGCGAATTGATTGTTATTTTCCTCTATTCCTTTACTTGCAATTAAGATGTCTTCATTGTTATAAAATGGTTTTAGTTCTAGGATGGTACTTTTTATAAAGTTTATAGGAACTGCTACGATGATTAAGTCGGATGAGCGACATGATTCTTCTAAGGAAGTTGAAATGTTTATGGTTTTATAATCTTTTTTTGCTTCTATTAATTCTTTTTCGAATTTTGACCATATCCATAAATTGACTTCTTTTTTAGTAAATGTTGATGCAATGGCGGTTCCAAAGGCGCCACAACCTAATATTGTTATTTTCATTATTTTATCTCCAATCTTTGTCCAATTTTTAATTGGTAATAATTTGGGGGTAATTCTATTGTTTTGGTTGCTTTTTTTTGAGGAAGAATTACCTTATTTGGTGATATGTTTTTGAAATAAGATACAATGATGTTTTCATTGTTACAGAAAATGATATCAATATTTTCTTTCATAAAAAAGGTATGTACACTGTTACAGTGATTAAATAAAAGAGCGGAGTTGATGTTTCTTTTTCCCATGAATCCTTTAAATCTGCTGTAAAATGTTTTACATTCCGTTAAATCGATTTCTTTATTTTGATATCTTAACTTCATTTTTATCACCTTAAATTTAGTATATATGAAATTGATATTTGGTGTCAACTCTTTTAAAAAAACTTAAATTATGGTACACTATGGATAGTGGTGGTGATAAAGTCGTGAATAATAAGGGTTTTACTTTGATTGAGTTATTGGCAACACTGGTTATTTTGTCTCTTGTGCTTGGAATTTCTGTTTATGGTGTTATGGGAGCAATTAATAATTCAAAGGCTAGAGGAGAAAAGTTATTTGTTGATAGCTTGGGAAAAGCAATTGATGGTTATATTAGTTTAAATGGTACTAGTTTGAGACAAAGTGGTGGAATATGTGCAACTTTTGATAAAAAGAATAATATTGGTAATAGTACTTATGAGGTTTCTTTGTATTTGCTTAAAAAAAGTGATGGGGGAAGTATTTATATTTTAGATTTGGTTAATGAGGGATTGGTTGACCAGGCTAAGTTAATTAATCCAAAGAATAAAAAGCAATGTTTTGATACTAGTCATAATCCTGAGGTGAAGGTATATCAAGACAGTGATTATGTTTATTATTATTCTGTTGATTTAGAAAGTAATCTTTGTGATTTAGAAAGTGAGCATTTAGTGATTAAAACTTTACCTAGTGATAGTGAACTTAATGATAATAATTCTTGTAGTGTTAATTCTTAAAGGGAAAGGAATTTGTGATGAAGAGAACAATCTTACTTAGTATTTTACTTTTATGTTTAGATATTTGTTCTAAGCAACTTGTTGTTCGGTTTATGGATGTTGGTCAAAGCATTTCTGTTATTCCTCATTTTTTTTCTTTGACTTATGTTAAAAATAAGGGGATTGCGTTTAGTATGTTAGAAGGGAATTTGGTGTTTATTATTTTTCTCTCTTTGTTGATTATTGGGGGAATATTTTTTTCTATTTGTTTAAAAAAATTGTCATGGAGTGGGAGTTTTTGTTATGCACTTATTATGGGAGGGGCGATTGGAAATTTGCTTGATCGAGTAATTTATGGTTATGTGATTGATTTTTTTGATTTTACTTTGTTTGGCTATGAGATGGCAATTTTTAATGTTGCGGATATTTTTATTGTTTTGGGTGTATTGATTTTACTTTTTATGGAATTTTGGAAAGGTAGGGATAGAGATGTATGTAGTAGATAGAGTTTCTAGGATAGATAAGTATTTGATGGAAGAGATGGGGATTAGTCGGAGTTTAGTACAAAAGATGATTGATTCTTCTTATGTTTTAGTAAATGAT
>CAKPBH010000048.1 GCA_934140355.1 uncultured Bacilli bacterium
CAACAAAGTTAACAAAGAAAAACTAGGTTTTATAATACCTAGAGAGGATTTTTAAATTAAAACTGTCAAACTCGGGAGATATTTAACTGCTAAACTTCAAAGAATCCTAAAATTCTCTTTTTAATGTTTTTTTGGGAATATAAAAACTGTATGACAAGCCTAATTGAAAAAATTAACTTTGTCAACAATATCAGATTGTGATTTTTGTCACAATCTTTTCTTTTCAAAATATCCCTATCCGTGTTATAATAATTTTGACTTGAAAGAGGGAATGAAAATGAAATTAGAAATTAAAGACTTAACAGTAGAAGTAGAAAATAAAATCATCTTAAATCATTTTAATTTAGAAATAGAACCAGGTACCATTCATGCTGTAATGGGACCAAATGGAGTAGGAAAAAGCACTTTGTCTAGAGTTATCATGGGAGATAACCACTATCAAGTTTTAAATGGTGATATTTTCTTTGAAGATGAATCCATTTTAAAATTACCTGTTGACGAAAGAAGTAGAAAAGGAATCTTTTTAGCGATGCAGTCTCCAATGGAGATTGATGGTGTAACTAACCAAGATTTCTTAAGAACCGCCATTAGCCAAAAGAATCAAGAACGCATAGGATTATACCAATTCATTCAAGATTGTGAAAAAGCAACAGAAGAATTAAAGATGAACAAAGATTTAATTCATCGTAGCCTAAATGTCGGCTTTAGTGGTGGAGAGAAAAAGAAAAACGAAGTTCTCCAAATTAAATTATTACATCCAAGTTTAATTATTCTAGATGAATTAGATAGTGGCTTAGATGTTGACAGTCTTCGAATTGTTTGCCAGAACTTGCAAGATTATATGAAAGAAAATCCGGACACATCCATTTTAATCATTACCCATTACCGAATGATTCTAGATTACTTAAAACCAGATTACGTCCATATTATTGCAAACAAAAAAATTGTCAAAACAGGCGATTATCACTTAATTTCTGATGTAGAAAAAAACGGATATAGCAAATATTTAAAATTAGAAGAGGATAAAGAAAATGCCTAAGATTATAATAAAAAACAACAATCTAGAAGACCAAGAAAATGACTTCTTTTCCATTAAAAATAATACCATTATTCTAAAAAAATCAGAAGAATATGTAATTGAGTATATCGCTTGCCAAAAAATAGAATTAGAAATTAAAGTTGCTCCTAATGTTTTAGCTAAACTATTCATCATTAGCACAGATAACAACCTAGAAGTAAAAAATCATTATCTTTTAGATAAAAATAGTGAATTAATCTTGTTTAAATTCTACTATAATTATTCCACCAAAGAAGTCACTACAGTTGACTTAAATGGAACTCAATCATTCTTTAGTTCCGGATTCTCTAGTATCAGTAGAGGAAATGAAGAATATCATATTATCGTAAACCATAATGCAAAATCAGTAACGAGCAAAATCATAAATAAATGTATTGGCTTAGATAAATCTTCCATAATTCTAGATATCAATAGCAATCTAGAAAAAGGCAACATCGATTGTACAATGGACCAAACCAGTCGCATCTTAACACTAGGAGAAGTAAATGCAACCATTATTCCCAATATGTTTATTGATGAAAACAGTGTAGAAGCAAAACATGGTTCAGTAATAGGAGGATTCCAAGAAGATGAAATTTTTTATCTGATGAGTAGAGGAATTCCCTATGAAGAAGCAAGAAATTTATTGATAAAAGGATTTATTTTTTCCAATCTAGTAGTCGATATGGAAAAAAGAGCCCAAATATTATCAATCATTCAAAATATAAGAGGTGAATAAAATGAATTGTGAAGATTTTCCCATGCTAAAACAAAATTTAATTTATTTTGACAATGGGGCTACAACCTTAAAACCAAAATGTGTAATAGAAGGAATTAACGAATACTATAGCAGTTATTCTGCCAATGCCCATCGAGGAGATTATTCAATAAGTCAAAAAGTAGATAGTATGTATGAAGGTGTTCGGGAAAAAATAAAGAACTTTATTCATGCCAAAGAAAGTAGCGAAATTGTTTTTACTAGTGGCACAACAGATGGACTTAATCGCATTGTCTTTGGCTATTTTAAAAATCATCTAAAAGAAAATGATGAAGTACTAATCACCGAAAGTGAACATGCCTCTAACGTTCTCCCTTGGTTTGTTTTAGAAAAAGAAATTGGCATCAAAGTAAAATATATTCCTTTAAATGAAAATCATGAAGTAACTATGGAAAATGTCAAAAGAAGTATTACTAAAAATACAAAAGTCATTTCCTTAGCTTATATCACAAACGTCATTGGCGATATAAGACCAATGCGAGAAATTATTGATTATGCCCACCAAAAGAATATTCTTGTTGTAGGGGATGGGGCTCAAAGCATCAGCCACTTAAAAACCGACGTTACCTTGGATGATATTGACTTCTTTGCCACTAGTGCCCATAAAATGTACGGCCCAACCGGAGTTGGATTCTTATATGGAAAATTTTTTCTGTTAAATGAAATGGAACCCATAGCTTACGGTGGTGGAATGAATGCAATGTATCTTGAAAATGGTTACATGGAGTTACGAGAAGTTCCCACCAAATTTGAAGCCGGAACCCAAAATATTGCCGGTGTCATTGGAATGGGATGTGCTATTGATTATTTAGAGAAAATCGGAATCAACAAAATCATGCAACATGAGCATCACTTAAAAGAATATTTAGTTAACAAGTTAAAACAATTAGATAACATTATCATCTACAATGAAACAACCCCAGGAAGTATTGTTACTTTTAATGTAAAAGATATTTTTAGTCAGGATACAGCCGTTTATTTAGATAAACACAACATCTGCATCCGTAGTGGTAATCACTGTTCTAAAATCTTAAATCAAGTTTTTTCAGTAAGTAACACCTGCCGGATTAGTTTTGGAGTATATAATACTGAAAAAGAAATTGACTATTTGATAGAAGTGATAAAAAATATAGGAAATATTTGGCAAGAAATTTTATAAAAAAGGAAATCAGGTGTAAAAATGGATAGAGAATTAAAAAGAAGTATTATTTTAGATAATTATCAAAATCCGTATCATCGCTTAAGACATGATAACGATAATAGTTATTTAAAATTAAATAGTAGGAATGTAAGTTGTATTGATAATATTGATGTTTATCTTAAAATGAACAAAGATACCATCGAAGATATTAGTTTTGAAGGAGAAGCCTGCGTAATTAGTATTTCTACTACTTCCATTATGGCTTCGACATTAAAAGGAAAAACTATTGATGAAGCAATAAAAATTATTGAATCGTATGATAAAATGATTGAAGAAGAACCATATGACGAAAAAATATTAGGAGAAGCCATCGTTTATGATGATATTGCCAAACAACCGTCAAGAAAAAAATGTGCAACGCTAACTTGGAATGGAGTATATCAAAAATTAGTTTCTTTAAAAGAAAAAAATAATTCTTAGAGTTATCTTAGGGTAAAACTAAAAAAACATTATATCAAAAAGAAAAAGCAATAAAAGTTAACAAATAATACAAAAAAAGTAAAAGTAATACAAAAAATAAAATTAAAAAATGACTTGCTTTTTTTTCTATTTTATATTATGATGATAATGGCATAAGAAATTATGCTCACTCCATACGAAATAAAATGTAGGAGTGTATTCAACCAAAACCCCCTGAAGAGCCCATTTTGGGCTCATTTTTGTTTGTTTTAAAAGGGTTCTAGTTTAATTTTTTTTATTTCAACCACCATTCAACTACCCAAAATGATATTTTTCTAAAAGTTTAAGGTGGTTTAATTTAGTTTAAGTTAAATTATTTATGGTATTTACAATATCATTTAATTTATTTTTATACATATGTGAATAGGTGTTTAATGTTTCATCAATTTTAGTATGACCTAGATATTTTGCTACTATTGTAATATTTACTCCATTATTTATTAAAAGTGATGCACAACTATGTCTAAAGTCGTGTATTCTTATTTGTTTAAGGCCTGCTTTTTTACATGGTGAATTTTTATGACATCTAACTTTTAAATTAGTAATAGGATCATCTTTACCAAATAGAAACCATTTAGTATTAAAACCATATACTTTTTTATCACTTTCTAAGAGCGTTTTAAGGTCATTTAAGAGTATATCTGGTATTGGTATAGTTCTTATACTTGATTTAGTTTTTGGCGTGAGAGTGAAATAAAGTTTTTTCTTTTTTGAGATTAAAATACTTTGATATAACCTAATTGCTGATCTGTTTTTGCTTTCTTAAAATTAAGTAAATTATACATTTATTTAACTGCTTTTCTATACTAAAGTTGTTTCAGTCAGTCAAGAAAATGAATTTTGCAGATAAACTCTTATAAACAAAAAGTAAATTTGATATTTTGAAAGTATATCTATTAATTGAAATATAAAATTTTTGATGTCCTTCGATTTTTTTTGTTACTTTTGAACTCTTTTTTTACGAAAATAATATTTAATTTCTTATTTTATCTAATTGAACTGTAATCTAAAGTTACAATTCCTCATTTTATACACTTGACAAAACATTTTAATTTTAGTATATATATGTAACAGAAAGGATGGGTTTTAATTTGAGTAAAAAATTAGTAATTGTGGAATCACCTAGTAAAAGTAAAACAATTGAAAAGTATTTAGGAAATGAATATAAAGTAGTATCTTCACTTGGACATATTCGCGATTTATCCACATCAGGAAAATTTGGCTTTGGTGTTGATTTGGATAATCATTTTAAACCAGATTATAAATTAATTAAAGGAAAGAAAAAATTAGTGACAGAATTAAAAAAACAAGTAAAATCCTCTGATTTTGTTTATCTAGCAACTGATCCTGACCGTGAAGGTGAAGCTATTTCCTGGCATTTATATGATGTACTCGGACTAAAGGATGAAGATTATGAAAGAATTGTATTTAATGAAATTACCAAAGATGTTATTTTAAATTCATTTTCAAAATCTAGAAAAATTGATGATAATTTAGTAAAGTCTCAAGAAACAAGACGTATTTTAGACAGAATTATTGGTTTCCGTTTAAGTAAATTGATGCAATCTAAAACTGAGGGAAAATCTGCTGGTAGAGTTCAAAGTGTAGCTTTAAAGTTAATTGTAGATAAAGAGCGAGAAATTAATGCGTTTAATATTGAGAAATATTATGAAATAGATGCTTATTTTGATTCCTTTTCTGCCAAATTAGACAGTTATAAAAATAAAAAAGTAGAAATTAAAGAAGAAACATTTGCACAGAAAATTTTATCTGAGTTAGATCAAAATTTCGTAATAGAAAGTATTGAAAAAAAAGAAAAAGAGAAAAAAAGTAAATTTCCATTTACTACCTCAACGCTTCAACAAGAAGCATCAAATAAATTAAATTTCACCTCAAAAAAGACAATGTCTATCGCACAAAGATTATATGAAGGAATAAGTTTAAAAGATGAGACTGTGGGACTTATTACCTATATGAGGACAGATTCAGTTCGAATGAGTGATGAATTTGTAAAAAATACATATGGATATATTAAAAATACATATGGTGATAATTACATAGGATATGTGAAGAAAAGTAATAAAACTGAGAATGTTCAAGATGCTCATGAGGCAATTAGACCAACAAGTATTCTTAGAAAACCAGAAAATATCAAAGAATATCTATCTATGGATGAATATAAATTATATCATTTAATTTATTATAGAGCTTTAGCTTCTTTAATGAAAAATGCTAAAGTAGAAGCAACCAGCATAATACTTTATAATAATGATTATCGTTTTAAAACAACGGGACAGGTATTGATTTTTGATGGTTATCTGAAAGCCTATTCATGTTATGAAGAAACCACTGACAAAATGCTACCAATTTTAATTGAAAAAAATAAAATCTTATCCAATAGCATAGAAATATCAGAACATGAAACTAAACCACCATCAAGATATACGGAAAGTAAATTAATTAAGGAAATGGAAGAACTGGGAATAGGTAGACCATCAACTTACGCAAAAACAATCGATACATTAAAAGAAAGAGCTTACGTTACTATTTCCGAAAAAAAATTTATTCCAACTGAAATTGGTATCGAAATAACAGACAAACTACAAGAATTTTTCAAAGATATTATTAACGTAAAGTACACAAAAGAAATGGAGGACGATCTAGACAAAATTGCAGATGGTAAATTAATTTGGTATAAATTACTTGATCGATTCTACAATGATTTTGAACCAAAAGTTGAAGTAGCGTTTAAAGAAATGGAAAAAAAGCCCCCTCTAGAAACAGGGGAGATGTGTCCAAATTGTGGAAATCCTCTAGTAATAAAGCAAAGCAAGTATGGTAAGTTTATTGCTTGCTCAAATTATCCAGAATGCAAATACATAAAAAATAACGAGAAAAAAAGTGAAGAAAAGATCATTATGAAATGTCCTCATTGTGATGGAATGATTGTAGAAAAAACTACAAAAAGAGGAAAGATATTTTATGGCTGTAATAATTATCCAAAGTGTAAAACAGCTTCTTGGGACAAACCCACTGGAGAGTTGTGTCCAAAATGTCAAGAATTACTCGTAGAAAAAAAAGATCAAATTAAATGTTTAAATTGTGATTATTCAAAAGAGTGTTAGCTATTTAAAAAAAGTTAATATTCTTTTTTTTGAAATATTAATGATATTAAAAAAATCCTAAATTGATAAAAAGATAGTTCTAAAATAAATTCTCTATTTATATAAATTATTAGAGGTGTATGATGTTTTTTAGTATTTTAAATCTGTTACTTGCTAATCCTTTCTTTATGGGATCTTATTCTAATGAAGTATTTCCTGAGCCGCTTACTAATGAAGAAGAGGCCGAATATATTAAGAAAATGAAATTAGGGGATAAGGAGGCTAGAAATAAATTAATTGAACATAATTTAAGATTAGTTGCACATATTGTGAAAAAGTTTGAAACAAGTGGAAATGATATTGATGATTTAATTGGAATTGGGACGGTTGGTTTAATTAAGGGAATTGATACATATTCTTTAGATAAAAAGGTAAAATTAACAACTTATGCTGCTAAATGTGCTGAAAATGAGATATTAATGTTTTTTCGAAGTAATAAGAAGAATGCAAAAAATGTCAGTATTTATGATGGAATAAGTTATGATAAAGAGGGAAATGAAATTACGATTTTGGATGTTTTGAAAACAAAAGATCCTGATTATTTGGAAGATATTTATTTAAAAGATAATATTCAACTGTTGAAGAAATATTTAAGTATTCTTTCTAAAAGAGAAAGGAAGATTATTAATATGCGCTATGGATTATCAAATGAAGAGGAAAAGACTCAAAAAGAAATTGCTCATATTATGGGGATAAGTCGGAGTTATGTTTCTAGAATTGAAAAAAGGGCTATTACAAAGATATTAAGAGAGTTTATTCGAAATAAAAATTATAATGAGTAAATAAGATAAATTTTTCTTTGTAGTATTTTATGTAAATTGATTAGCATTATCTAATTCTTTTTTTGCTTATTGACTTTTTTTGATATTTTATAGTATGATGGAGGAGATTTATGAGATAAGGAGTTGTTATGATTATGGAGCAAAGACCTATTCTGTTGCAAGTGGCTATGGAGGTGGAATGTAGGCAATTATTAGATAAAGTGGTTCATGTTAAGAAAATTATGGATAGTGGTTATTTATTTTATGAATGTGAAATTGATGGTTATCCTGTTGTTTTGTCTTTATCTAAAGTTGGGCTTATTGAGGCTTCTTCTTCTTTGAGCATAGCGATTAGAAAGTATCGTCCTAAAGTTATTATTAATTATGGTATTGCAGGGGCTACTACGGATAAGTTACATGCCTCTGATATGGTGATTGGGACAAGTTGTATGAATATCAATTCTTATCGAACATCTTTTTTGAAAAAGGGCATGGGAAGTTGTCCTGAAAAATGGGAATTTTTAACTTTTTTAAGTGGGGAAGAAGATCGATTTGTTTCTTATTCCTCTGCTTTAGAGTTGGTTGATTTGGCAATAAACAATCCTCCTTTAACAAAATACTTATGTGGAAGAATTGGTAGTGGTGATGTCTGGAATAGAGAGGTAGATAGAATTTTATTTTTGAATAGGGAATATGGGGTTCTTTGTGAGGATATGGAATGTGTATCTACTTATCAAATTGCTGAGAATAGGAATATTCCGGTGATTTCTTTTAAAATGATTTCGGATAATATTCTTCTTGATGAAGAATATAATCGTGAGGTTGGAATTTATTTGCAAGAGTATATTTATTTATATGTATTTAAATTAATTGAAAAGATGCGTGAAGATAATTAGTTGTAATTTTTGTTAAAATAATGATATAATATTGAACGTGGTGGTGGTATAGGATGTCTAATATAAATAGAAATGATATTGTCAGAGTTAGAGTTACAGGAATTCAAAAGTATGGGGCTTTTGCGGTTATTGATAAAGAAGATTATAATGGATTGATTCATATTTCGGAAGTATCTTATGGATATGTTCGAGATATTCGTGATTTTGTTGATGTTGGGGATAATATTTATGCTGAAGTTGTGCAAGTAGATGAGAATGAAAAGAAATTAAAGTTGAGTATTAAAGATATTGATTACAAAAAAAGTGGGGCTAAGTTAAAAAGAATGGCGGAAACCAAAAGTGGTTTTCAGCCTTTAAGTGACCACCTTGAGGGATGGATTAATGCTAAAATAAAAGAAATTACCGATAATTTTTAAAAAATTTATAAAATCACTTGACAAGATATAGGGTAAAATGGTATATTATTAACTGTCAATTGGTTACGGGTTACGGGCGATTAGCTCAGTTGGTTAGAGCACCTGCCTTACAAGCAGGGGGTCATAGGTTCGAGTCCTATATCGCCCACCATTTATTTTTTGCCGAAATAGCTCAATTGGTAGAGCAACTGACTTGTAATCAGTAGGTTACGGGTTCAATTCCTGTTTTCGGCACCATCTTTTTTTTGGAAGGGTAGCGAAGTGGCTAAACGCGGCAGACTGTAAATCTGTTCCTTCGGGTTCGATGGTTCGAATCCATCCCCTTCCACCACTCTTAGATTTTTATCTAATTGCCCCGTAGCCAAGCGGTAAGGCACCACACTTTGACTGTGGCACTCGTTAGTTCGAATCTAGCCGGGGCAACCAATAAAGTTCCGTTAGCTCAGCAGGTAGAGCATTTGACTTTTAATCAAAGGGTCTGGAGTTCAAATCTCCAACGGGACACCATTTTTGAATTTAACTCTTACATTAAGTTGTAGGAGTTTTTTTGTATTTCTAAGTTAAATGTTTATGCAAAGGAAATAAATATGATTATATTATAGTAAAAGGGGGAATAAAATGAAGGGAATTGATGTTAGTTCTTATCAAGGGGTTATTGATTGGAATAAGGTTAAAAATTCTGAGTATCAATTTGCAATTTTACGTTTGGGAATTGGGGATGATGTTGCGAGTCAAGATGATGAGAAATTTTCCTATAATTTAAAAAAGTGTCAGGAATTGGGAATTCCTTATGCATTCTATTTGGTTAGTTATGCTAAAAACTTAGAAGGAGAGGAATCTGTTCAAAGTGAAATTGCTCATACAGAAAGGTTAATTCAAGGTACTAGCCCATTTTGTATTTTTTATGATATGGAAGTAGATAGTATTAGAAGTCTTGGGCGTGAAAAACTAACCCGTTATGCAATACATTATTGTGATTATTTTAGAAACTTGGGATATCAAGTTGGTGTTTATGCTAATAAGAATTGGTTTAGTCATTATTTAGATTATGATTTATTAAGAGAAAAGGGATATAAGATATGGCTTGCGCATTATGGTATAGATAGGGCTAGTTTGACTTGTGATTTGTGGCAATATACGGATAAAGGAGTAGTAGAGGGAATTTCTAGTAATACAGTTGATTTGAATGAGATGTATGGCGATTTCTTTTTAAAAAAAGATGTAGAGGAGATTGTTTTGGAAGTTATTGCTGGTCGTTGGGGAAATGGAGATTTAAGAAAACAAAAGTTAATTGAAGCAGGATATTCATATGATTTGGTTCAAAAGAAAGTAAATGAGCGATTAGAGAAAAAGCAGGGGCAAGAGATTTCTTATGTCGTTAAAAAAGGAGATACTTTATCTAGTATTGCTTTAAAATATCAAAGTACTTATCAAGAAATTGCAGCTTATAATGGAATAGGGGATGTGAATAAAATTTATGCTGGAGAGATTATTCGTATACCAATTCGTGATGAAGCGCTGAAAAGAGAATATTATGTTGTAAAAAGAGGAGATAATTTAACAAAGATTTCTAAGTTATATCGTGTGAGTATAGAGGAATTAATGAAACTTAATTCTATTCAAGATGCAAATTTAATTTATATAGGTCAAAGACTTCGGGTTAAGTAAAAATAAGTATTTTTTCTAGGGAAGCAAAGAAAATATCTTGCTTGACATCTTTGTTAATTTGTAGTAAAATATGGAGTCAATTAAGGGGGAAAAAGTTATGGATAGAGAATTAAAGGGGATTGTTGTAGAAATTTTTTCTTTGGTCATATTACTTATTATTGCGGTGCCTTTATGTGTTAGGGCTAGTAGTAATTATCAAGAGAAGAAGGATAAAATGTATGTTGGAAATCATGCTAGTGTTGAGATTAATAATTTAGGAAGTGTAAAGAAAGTTATTGTTAGTAGTGATGATAAGCAAGATATTTCGATTTATCTTATGTTAAAGATTAGTAAATTTGATGATGAGTATGTGATTTATTTAGATGATAAAATTTTTCGCTTGAGTGATATGGAATATACTGAGGATAGTGAGTACCGCTATTATAATTTGGGACTTTATGCAATTCCAGGAAAGAGGACGTTTGATTTTAAGATTGCTGTCTTAGATAGGAGTTATTATAATGAGACAATTAGTTATAGTTTTTATACTAAGGGGTTATTTTAATGGATGAGGATTAT
>CAKPBH010000049.1 GCA_934140355.1 uncultured Bacilli bacterium
ATATTTTATATTAAAAGAAAAGCCTATTTTCAACGAAAAATAAACTTTTTTAGAATTTTAAAGTGCGAAAGTCGGGTATTAGTACTTTTTTTATAAAAAAATAGCATTGAACTTCTTTTATTGAATGTAGCAAAATGTCATTTCTTGCTTGTCTTTGAATTGAGTAGTATTTTATGATATAATGATATTGAGGTTGATATTATGAATATAGAGTATAAAATTATAGACAAAACAGAAAAAAATATTCTTTTATTAGAACAGATACGATTAAATGCTTACCAAATAGATACTAGTAATTTCAATATTCAAAATGGATTTTACGCTAAAGATTTAGTTAACCATAATTATCTTGTTATTGGTTGCTTTATAGAAAACGAACTAATCGGTGCTGCTTATATTAAGGATACCTATCAGTCTCTTTATATTGATCAGATTTTTATTAGAAAAGAATATCAAAAAGCACCGCAACATTTTGGAACTAATCTCTTAAAGTATATATTGGAAAACAAAGATATCGTAGAGAAATATTTTCATACTTCATTTACTTATAGTTATTTAGATGATGGGAGAAATACTAAAAAATTCTATGAAAATCTTGGATATACTGAAACAAATAATCTTATGAGAAAACATTTATAACTCATAAGATTTTTCATTTTTGAAAACTAAAAATTGGGCAAAAAGGCAACTTCTTTTTTATTATGGAAGTTAGATTTAAGAAAAGCAAAATTTAAGTGATTAAAAATTCATTGCTTTATCTCTATATTTTTCAATTATATAAAATTTAATTACCTAATCTATTTAGATTTCATTGCCTAAATTCAGAAAATTTCTAATTTTTATTTCACTATTTGAAATTATTATGATTGGCTTTGCAACTCAAATAAAATATCTCTCAGTTCCATTGCTCTTTCAAAATCAAGTTCCTTAGCTGCTTGTTTCATTTCTTTTTCTAGAGTATCAATTGTTAATGCACGCTCCTGTTTTGACATTTTCTTGTTATTATCATGGCTGATTTCCTCTTTATTACTGATCACATCACGAATCTCTTTTTGAATTGTTTTTGGAACAATTCCATGCCGACGATTATACTCCTCTTGAATACTTCTTCTTCTCTTTGTTTCTATAATGGCTTCGTTCATACTATCACTAAGGGTATCTGCATACATAATAACCTCGCCGTGACTATTTCTAGCACATCTTCCGATTGTTTGAATTAAACTTCGCGTACTTCGAAGAAATCCTTGTTTATCTGCATCCATTATTGCAATCAAACTTACCTCTGGAATATCAATCCCTTCTCGAAGTAAATTAATTCCAACCACAACATCATATTTTCCGACACGCAAATCATGAATAATTTGCATTCGCTGCAAAGTCTTAATCTCACTATGCAAATAAGCCACCTTAATATCAATATTTTTAAGATAATTGCTTAATTCCTCAGCCATTCGAATTGTCAAAGTTGTAATTAAGACCCTCTCATTAAGAGAAATACGTTTCTCAATTTCTTCAACTAGATTATCAATCTGATTTTTGGTACTTCTTACTTCAATCAAAGGATCTAAAAGTCCAGTTGGACGAATAATCTGCTCAACAACATGCCCCTTAACATGTTCCATCTCATAATCTCCAGGAGTAGCTGAAACGTAAATGACTTGATTAATTTTTGACTCAAACTCATCAAACTTTAAAGGACGATTATCTAAAGCACTAGGAAGACGAAAACCATAATCAACTAAATTCATTTTTCTGGCCCTATCTCCATTGTACATCCCCCTTACCTGAGGAATCGTAACATGCGACTCATCAATAACCATCAAAAAATCCTTAGGAAAAAAATCAATTAAACAAGTAGGCGTTTCTCCTTCTTCCCTTAAAGCAATATGTCTAGAATAATTTTCTATTCCATGACAAAAACCTGTTTCTTCAAGCATTTCCATATCATAATTACATCTTTCTCGAATTCTCTGTTCTTCAATCAACTTACCATGTTCTTTAAAGTACTTACATCTTTCATCACATTCTTTACGAATTCTTTTGATGGAGACTTTTAACTTTTCCTCATCTGTAACAAAGTGGGAAGCAGGAAAGATCGAAACTGACTTTTTATTATTTAATACTTGACCAGTTACAACATCAAAAGAAGAAATCCGGTCAATTTCATCCCCAAAGAATTCTATTCGTACACCATTAGTTCTCTCATAACTGGGAATAACCTCAACAACATCCCCTTTAGATCGAAATGTTCCTCTTTTAAAATCCATTTCATTTCTTTCGTACAACATATCAACCAGTCTTTTTAATACCTCTTCTCGCTCTATTTCATCACCAACATTCAAAGTCAGTATTTTATTTTTATAGTCTTCTACTTCACCAATACCATAAATACATGATACTGACGCTACAACAATAATATCTCGTCTTGATAACAGGCCTGAAGTTGCACTATGCCTCAACTCATCAATTTCATCATTAATCGAACTATCTTTTTCAATATAAGTATCTGTACTAGGAACGTATGCTTCTGGCTGGTAATAGTCGTAATAACTTACAAAGTACTCAACGCGATTATCTGGAAACAATTCCTTCAATTCGGAATACAATTGACCAGCCAAAGTTTTGTTATGAGCTAGAACCAAAGTTGGCTTCTGAACTTCATTGATAACATTAGCAATTGTAAATGTCTTTCCAGTACCCGTTGCACCCAGTAAAACCTGCTCTTTACGTCCATTTTTAATCCCACTAACTAACTCTTTTATCGCCTCTGGTTGATCTCCATTTGGCTGATATTTTGATACCAATTTAAACATTTTCTTCTTCCCTCCTTTATCATTATTTTATGACTTTTTAAAAGAATAACTATCAGCCAACTATTAGTCCCTAAATTTGTCCTTATGACTTATAATTTAATGGTTAAATTTGATATATTTTTCTTTGAAATAAATACAAGCCACAAATTTTATTTTTTGAACAAAAAAATGCACAATGTACATCGATATTATTTTATCATTTTTTTCTTTCTTTTTTTGAAATAAAATATGAGAAAAACCACACCTAAAAATTTAGATGTGATTTTTCAGGTCTATCTCAAATGTCAAATGACCATATCTTCTTTAAAATTATAGTTTTTAAAATAATCAATAGTAAAATACGATAAGAAACACCAATAGTAATTGGTATTATTATTACAATTTAGTTGTTATCTAAATATTAGTAATCATCATGGTTTCTCAAAAATGGTGGAACATCAAAGTCGTTATCATCATCTCCGGTTTCTTTGTATAAATCTTCACGACTAGCATTACTAAAATTATGATACAACGGTTCACTAGGTTCTTCAAATCCTGTTGCTATTACTGTTACAATCACTTCATCATTTAAATTTTCGTTAATAACTGCTCCGAAAATAGTATTAATATCTGTATTGGCAGCACTTCGAATCACCTCAGCAGCTTCCTCTACCTCAAATAAAGTTAGTGATGAACCACCGGTTACATTAATAATTGCATCAGTAGCTCCGTCAATAGAAGTTTCCAATAATGGACTAGATACAGCTTGTTTTGCTGCTTCAACAGCACGACCATCTCCAGATCCTACCCCAATTCCTATTAATGCGTTGCCCCTATCTTTCATTACTGTTTTAACATCAGCAAAATCAAGATTTACAAGTCCCGCAACAGCAATTAAATCAGAGATGGATTGAACACCGCGATGAAGAACATTATCAACTTCTCTAAACGCTTCTAACATTGGCGTAGTCTTGTCAATTAATTCTCTTAAGCGATCATTTGGAATAACAATAATGGTGTCAACATGCTTTCTTAATTCGTCTAATCCTTTCACAGCCTGATCCATACGTTTTTTACCTTCAAAACTGAATGGCTTTGTAACAATACCAACAGTTAGAGCACCTAAATCTTGGGCGATTTCTGCTACTACTGGTGCTGCACCAGTTCCGGTTCCACCACCCATTCCACAGGTTACAAAAACCATATCTGCACCCTTTAATGCATCCTCTATAGCAGCTTTGCTTTCCAAAGCAGCCTCTCTTCCTATTTCAGGATTAGCACCAGCACCTAAACCGTCTGTAAGCTCACTACCGATTTGCAATTTTATATCAGCAAGTGAACGATTTAGTGCCTGGACATCGGTGTTAGCTACAATAAAATCTACACCTTTTAAACCGCAGGAAATCATTCGGTTAATAGCATTACATCCACCACCACCGATTCCTATTACTTTTATCTTGGCTAATTGATCCATTTCTAAACCTAACATATTATTCATCACTTTTCCTCCTTATTTGCTATAAAGTTTCCAAAAATTTTATTGATAATGTCATTATCTTTTTTTAATTTGTTGTTTGGAGTTATCAAAGCTGTTTCATCTTCTATGCTTAACATCGAAACTTTTTTCCCACGTGATTCCATTTTCTCATTAAAATATTTAATCATTCCTAAAGAAGTTATGTATTTGTTATCTCTACACCCTAATGTTGTAACAGTATATATTATAACATCTTTTCCAAAGATTTCATAGGCTAAATTTTTAAATGATTTAATTTCAGTAAGCCCACCAGTTAATACAATATAGTTTATTTCACGCCTTGTTAATGTGCGAATTTGCTTTTTCGCGAGATTTAATATCTCTACCATTCGGCTCATCACGACTTCTGATACTTCCAGCTGATTTAATTTGATACGTTCTCCAACAGTATTTTTAACCTCGTAAGTTTCATTAATTTGACAAAAACGTCTATGTGAACTTGCAAACTTTTCTTTTAATGTTCTTCCTTCAAAGATACTAACACCAAAAATATATGCAATGTCTTTTTCTACGTTAATTCCACCAATTTGTAGTGTTTCGTTTTGAACTATTGTCCCTTCCTCAAAAATACTTATCGTTGTTGTCTCGTGGCCTAACTGAATTATTGCGCCATCTTTTTTATCCATATTTTGATCATGAACCTCATAATAATTAGATAGTCCTGATATGGTAATATCCACAACTTCTAATCCTGCATTTTCTACTACATTCAATACAGAATATATGTTTTTTTTAGGTGTCGATATCATTATACCGTTTATTTCTAGTTTTTGTCCTTTTTTACCTATTGGTTTACGAATTCCTCTTTCACTATCCAAATTGTATTCGATAGGAACCATTGTAACTAATTCATAATTCTCATCTAAATTATTATAAATTGAATCTTTTATTACACGATTGATATCACTAGCTTTAATTTCTTCACTTTGACTAACATCAATACATCCAGTCACTTTTTTAAAACGGACATTATAATCAGGGACATTAACAATAACTCTTTTTATCTCAATTCCTAGCATTTCATTAATTTCTTTTATTCCTTCACGAATCGCTTCAATTGTCAATGCTGGTTCAATAATTAAACCTTTTTTTATTCCCTTTGAATTTACACTATGAGATGCTAAAACATATACTTTTTGATTAAAAATTTCTCCCACGACAAACTTAATAGAATAACTACCAATATCTATACTTGTATATATCTTTCTCAAATAGCATCAACTCTTTTCCAAAATGTCAATTTTAACCCCTAATCAGTAGATAAGTAGACAAACTACCTATATACATCATTAATTATATCGAAAAGAAAAACCCATGTCAATAGAATGAATCCTTTTGACACAAGTTTTAAAAGGGATTAAATGAACAAAATAGAAAATAAAATATTAAACATAAGTTAATTCATACTTCTTCTAATAATGTCTTAATGTTGATTTAAAATAAATGAATGATTGTCGGATATCATGAAGCATTTTTTCTTTCTAAAAGCAATAATTTTGTTGGTTATAAAAAACAAAAAAGATACGTTATGAAAGGATTTTTGGATGAAATGTTCTCGTATATATTTGCTTTCAAAAAAAGGTATTACTAAAAAAATAATATTTATCCATAAAATACTTCTTCAATCTACAAATGATTTTTACAAAACTTTAAAAAAGCATTTATATGAGGCAAGGATTTGGGAATGGTTTTAGAACAATTTTATTTGTCTAATTTTTAATGAGAAATTTTAAAAAAATTACTTAAAAGCTATTGTCAAAGCAAAAAAACTATGATATGATTATATTGCTTTTGGCGAGATAGCTCAGTTGGCTAGAGCGATCGGTTCATACCCGATAGGTCGAGGGTTCGACCCCCCCTCTCGCTACCAAAAAGAATTCTAGTCAAACGTTTATATTTGACTTTAATAACTGATTAATCCATTTTGGGATTAGTCTTTTTTTATAAATAATGATCTTCGAAATTTGATGATTCTAAAAAATCAAATCTAAATTTTAGGCGTGATTGTTATTGCATTTTATTCTTTTAAAACTCCTAAAGAATACCAAAACTAAATTATTTTTTTAAACTTTAAACTGATATTCAATCACTTTATGACATTTTTTTACTAGGTCCAGGATTTTTGATTTACTAGGTCCAGGATTTTTGAAGAATCTAAATAATTATAATTATTACTAGTTGTTTTTTTTAAATCGCACAAGTTTTAAAATTTTACTTTTAAATTTATTATCTTGAGATTTTGCTTCTACTGGTTGCTCTTTATGATAGTTTTCTAATACTCTCTTATTTCTTTCAATGGTATCTTTCCATGCACCATCCAATCTTTCATCAAATTCATCATCTGTTAAAGATAATAAAGTTACTTTAGGGTATTCCAATTCTTTTCCATATTCTAAATGACTTCTCCAATGCCAATGACTTGTACTATTAGAAGTTCTATATAAACATCTATTCATAAAATCTTGTAAATGAGGATTCTCATTATTAGTATAATTTTTACACCTATCCATATAATCATGTATGATTTTATTGTATTTTTTTTCTTCTTCAGTTGTAATCCATTCATCATTTTTTTCCACTTGATGAAACCATTTAAGATCTAGTCTATAATCTTTTAATGATTTCATATAAAGATAAGGGGCTACTTCTTTTAATTGTTTAGAAGTAATAATTCTAATTTTATTTGGATTAAAGATTATTTTATAAGTTTTATAATCTGTAATAAAACCAAAAGTAGTATCGATAACTACTTTTTTCCCGTCTAAATCAACCAGCGGAAAAGTGTGTTCATATTCTTCTAATTCTTGGCTACCATAAAAATTATTTTTTGATTTAATTCTGTAATGTTCCGCATAATTTTTTAAATTACAAGTAATAATTTCAAAATTCTTAAAATACAAACTTAGGGCAATGGCACAAGCATGACAATGACCATTCGCATAACTTTGTTTTAATAATTTTTTAATTGGAAACCCTAGAAAATAATAGTCTGGTAAATTATTTAAAAATTCTCCATTGTATTTAGCTTTTTTGATGATAGCAGGCCTATTCCAATCGTCATTTGTTAACCCTGTCCACCAACCAGCCGCTCTTTTATAACTTTTATAATCATAATAAACTACTTTGTCGTTTTCTTGTGCCAATTCTAAATTTCTTTCAAATTTTGTTTTAATTTCATTTTTTGCCATAAAATCCCCCTTTAAATTGATGAATATTCTATCACAAATAATATCATTTTTCAATTTCTTGTCCCAAAAAAGATATAATATTCTCTTTTAGCTCGTTAACAAAATATTCGTTTAGAAGAAATAAAATTTTCAACATATTCAAAATGAAAAAAAGCATTAAAATAAGAACAATTTTAGATATTAATTCCAAAATCATCTCTTTTTATGCTTTAGGAAAAGTTATGCAAAAAAACTAAATCAAGAACAATTCATTCAGTTAGCAACCAAAATCACAAATATTAATTCAAAAAAGATGGTAATTTTTTATTTCTCGTATGCATTAATTCAATTCTAATTCCTAAAACACCATATTGTTTTTGTTTTTCTTTTGTATAAAATTGTTCAAGAACACCAATTAGCTCTTTTTTTGTCATGGATTTATCCGACAAAATAGAAATATCAAAATCTTTAAACATTTCCTCGAAAGAATTATATCTTAATAAACCAATTACTTTAACATTAAATGATTCAACTAATTCTGGCTCTTTGAAAAATTTGATAGTATCTCCAATTTTAATTTGCTGTCTTTTTTCATCGAAAAGTCTAATTTCGATTCTTTTTGTACCATTTTGTATAAATTTATAATACTCGGGTTGTAATTTCATTTTATGTTCCATGTTATTTTCTTCCTTTCATTCTAGATTTTACAATATTGTTTTCTTTTTTCATTTTATCACATAAATTACCATCTAAGTTAAATGTTTCCGTAGCATTCTTACAATGATTGTAATCCTATTTCTACAATTTGTATCTCCCTTTTTCCCTTTTAGAAAACATTGTATCATAATTTGACAAATATCGCAAAAGATGATATTATATCGACAATTTTAAGAGGAAGAGTCTAAATGAGAGAAATTGAAAGTTTAAAAAGTTATATCGGTAAGGTTCCTAAAGATGAGTTTATGGTGCTTGCAACAAAAATTTATATGATAACAGATTTTATTACTAATGATTATCCTAAATATAAAGAATGGTATTTTACCAAACAATTGCCTGCAACAATAAATAGCAATGAACGAAATATATTGTTTGTTAGAAATTTAGAAGACAATAACGAGATTATTTCAATGGCTTGTCTAAAAAAAGATAAGAAAGAACAAAAAATATGTACATTATATGTTTCTGATAAATGTAGAGGTTTAGGAATAGGTACAGCAATGGTTGAAGAATCAATGAAATGGTTAGGTACAACTAAACCACTTATAACGTTAGCCGATTATAAACTAGAAATGTTTAGACCACTCATTAACAAGTATGAGTGGGAATTAATGGAAATAGTTTCAAATTTATACAAAGATAAAACTCAAGAATTATGTTTCAATGGAACATTAACGAGAACCTCTGCAGAAAATTTAGAACAGCAATTCCATCAGAAGTTAGTTAGGACATTAAAAAATAGGGGTAAACAAATTCAATAAAAATAGTTTAATTGATCAAATTTTTTAATGGTTGTGTTAAAGCATAATGACTATAGGAAAAAATGATAATTTATTAAACTACTTAAAACAATGTGAAACCGTAGCGTATTCATTACTAAAATAATAAACTAAAAACATTAAAATTTAATACTAGATGACATAAAAGTATAAGAAAATTTTTTTGATATAAAGATTGATTGTTTAATGGTTATATATAATTTAAAAAAATACTAAAACTAAATGATATTTGAAAATTTAAAATTAATATTCAATCATTTATCATAAATATTTTCCTACGAAGTCCACTAAATTTTGATAAACTACAAAAAAGGGTTCTTCGAAATTCGATGAACTTACTTAGTTAAAAAAATTTGTGGTAAGGTGATTTAATACTGGTTTCAAGTTTGATAAAAATAGTTTAATTTTGGTATTATTTAGGAGTTTTAAAAGAATAAAATACAATGAAAATCCCCTCTGGATGATTTTTTAGAGTCTGTAAATAAATTTGTGTAAATAGAGTCTCTCCATGATACAATAGTAGAAATGGAGAGATTTTATTATGA
>CAKPBH010000050.1 GCA_934140355.1 uncultured Bacilli bacterium
ATCTTATAACCATTGTTTTTTAATTTATTGTAATCTAAATAATTAGTAAACCAATTTTTATTTGCATAAACTCCTACGTTATAGCCTTTATTTTTAAAATAATCACAATAAGTAATAGCAAAACTAGTTAATGTTTCTTTACCTAGATAAGTAGTCTTCTCTATTTCCATATCATAAAAAATACAAAATGGACTAGTACCTTCAATCAATCTCTTGGTATGCTCTATTTCGCTTTCTACTGATTCATTACCAGACAATCTTTTAGCATAAGAAACTAGATAAAAACCATAAGGAATGCCATTATCTTGGCATCCCTTTATATACTCTTTTAATTTTTTATCATCTTGACTAGTGATATTATCTCCTATTCCTAGCCTTAAGATAGCATATTGATAACCAACCTCTTTAACCTTTCTCCAATCAATATCTCCTTGATAAGAACTAACATCTATACCTTTCATAATCATTCTCCTTTCGCTATTTTTTCAAAATATTCTTTGAATTTCAAATTAATACCAATTTCCCCTAAATTTTCATAAACTGATATTCCTTCAGTAGCAATGCAGACTAAAGCTGAACCAACTAAAAATAAATTAACTTCTACTAATATGTCAACTAAAAAGCCAAGTAGTATTGCTACTACCCAGCCTAACTTTTTAATATAACCATCTCGGCTAATTGAACTATTTACTTTCTTTTCTTTGAATGCCTTTATATACCCTGTAATAACATCGGCAAAAACAAATAAAGCACATAATAAGAACAAGGTTTTTGGTTCATTTATATTAGTTAATTTTGAAATAAAAATATCCATTAATTCAACACCTTCTTTTCTAATTCTTTAAATGTATATTCATTTAAAGGTTCATCAATTTGTTCAACAATTCCACTACCAGTGATAACCAGTACGTTTTTCTTTTTTACCCTACTATATTTAATTTCAATATTTGCGACCTCATATACTTCCCCTTTTTTCAAGTAATAGACATTATCTTTTTCGTAAATCATTCTGTTACCCCACTTTCATCCACATCAACTGTACTAGTATTCGCATTCTCTAAAGCAGTCAATCTATTTTCAATACTTATTAATTCATTTTTTAAAGCATCATTATTTACCTGTAGATTTTTAACTGTTTTTTTAAAGTTTCTATAATATTTTGCATTAATTCTAGGAAGTAAATCATTATCAGTAAAGATATTAGTTATCTCATTATAAGATAATGGCATTTCTACTGGTCCTAGATCTATAGTGTATGGAGCACTTAATGGATAATAAGTTTCAACAGTGTGATTTGATAAAAAAGTTCTGAAATCTTCTAAAGACATATCATCTCCAAAGGACAATACCCAATTTGTCTTTGTGTCATTAAACCACCAACTAACACCAGATTGGTCTTTGAGATAAATATTAGAAAAGTTATTTGGTTGAAAATAATTGGATTTAAACATTGGGATATCAGTTTCGTAGTTGCCATTTTTTGCATATTCTGCACCCCCAACCGAAAATCTAACAGAAACATTATTATTAACTCTATTCCAATTATCACTAACACTAAAAACTTTTTTTCCAACATTTTTATCTAATTCCAAATGGTACTTACCATCTTCTTGGCAGTATTCAACTCGTAAGATATCCCTATAGGTATCATCTAATTTACCAATAAATTCTCCATCTGGAAGTTTAGTGGTTATTTGCGTATATAATTCGCCTTCAAAATCAATACTATTCCCTTCAACAATTTGCACATCCTCAAATATAGGATTACTTTCAAATTTTTTATAATTTTTCAAAATTGCCCAACCATTTTCATTATACTCATAAATATTTTCTTTTGCTAATTTTAAAGTATCTTCATCAACTGACTTTACCGTTAGATAAAGCCTTCCATTGTTAGAAGCAAATATTTTGCTTTCAAATATTGCCTCATTTGAATAAAAGTCACTATCGGAAAAATTATTGTCTTTAATAGATATAGTATATGTAGTGTTTGGTTTTAAAGGAAATTTGGCAAATAAATTTCGAATATATTGTTCCTTACTCTTTGGACTATACCAACTATATGTCAAATTTTTACTACAACTAATTAAATTAAAATTATCAGTTATAGTCTTAATTTCTTGGGGATACTCTGGATTCGGTGAAGCATTTTTACCCGTAAAAGGTTCAAAAAAATAATCATTTCCGTTTTTTGTCCCTTTTACTAACATAAACTCTATCACACATTTAACATTTGGGTATGTCAAATAAAACTCCATATTTCCAAAGGAATTATTGTTGAAATTGACTACCTTTAAATCTTTCGTAATTATTGTTTGTTTAATATCTTTCATATCGCTATCATAAACGATCAAATTTCCACCTTTATATTCACCCTCAACTGTTTTAAGAAACAAAGTATATTCACCAATATCTATGTTCAAATTATCTTTAAATAACTTAACGAAATTAACATTTTCATTGACGCTTGTTGTATCAATCTTTACTCTACCATCAACCAGTGAAAAGAACTGATTATTTGTACATTTCTCTTCTGTTAATTCTAATAATTGGTTTCCCTCAGTTGTTTTCTGTTCACAAACTCCTTCAATTTCCAATTCTTGTAATTCTGACATTGAACTATCCTCTAAATGAATAAACGTATCACTGATCTCGCCAGTTTCGAGAACTTCATCTTTTACCCTGTAAAATTCGTTAGATAAACTGGTAATTTTTTGGGCATTCGCAGTTGAATTAAATTCATTTGTCTTTTCTACTGCATTAGCGTTAAATTCCTCAACTTTATTATTTGCGTTTGTGTTATATTCATTGATTTTATTTGTTGCATTAGTATTAAAAGTTTCAGTTTGATTGGTAATATTATCATCAAACTCTTTTTGTTTTTCTACAACATTTTCATTAAAAGTAGTTGTTTGATTGGTAACATTATCATCAAATTTTTTAACTTTACTATCATAATTATCATTGAAATCACTTATTTTATCTTGATGATTAGTATTAAACTCTTTTGTCTTGCTGTCTACATTTTGATTAAATAAAGAATTTGCATCAGCAGTTATTTTTGATACAAATTCTTCTTTTTCCTCTTCCGTAAAATAGTCTATACCCGAAATCGGTTTCCTTACCAATAAAGCAAAAAAATCTTCATTTGTTGGCAAGTTCCCTTTTGTTTCTTTCAATGCACAATAACTACATCCTTCATATACAACTACATCTAATTTTTCATAAGTGACCGAACTATTAAATTCGCCTTTAAAGTCCATAGCCACTCTACCTAATAATTGCTTAGCCATTGATTACCACCTCCAAATCATTCCCAATTAAACGAAAATCTATTAACATGTCATCTTTCGTCTTATTCATTACCAAATATCCATTCTCAATATCAAAAGTTGCAAAATTACATTCTCCGTTAAAATCACCATTATCAACTTTTTCTTTAATATCAGTAAAGTACTTTCCTCTTTCTTCTTCTTGCTTAATTCTGTCACTTTCGTTTTTTATCCTTGTTTCTTCATTACTTTTTCTAATTTCTTCACTTGATACTCTTTTCTCTTCTTGAGATACTCTTGTGGTTTCATTTTTTAGTCTTTCGCTTTCATTTGATATTCTACTAGTCTCTTTATTGACTCTTTCATTTTCTGCTTGATTTCGGCTTGTTTCAGCCTGTATTCTAGTATTTTCATTTTCAACTCTAGTACTTTCATTAGTTTTAACTGTTTTTTCTAAAGAAGATACTTCATTAATCAATTGATCTAGTATAGTTGGCTTTTCTGGATTATCTTTTTCATCATTAATATTAGCAATTTCTTTTCTAACTTCTAAAATAAAAGTATCTGATGTCGTCAACTTACTATCTTCATTATATAAAGATAAATCAAACTTGTAAGTCCCAGTTGCTTTTAATTCTCCTGCTTCCAATATTATTTCATTGTCTTCAAGAAATCTACTAACTAATAAATTTTCAGAACTATCAATCATTTTGAAAAGTATTTTATTAGAATACAAATCCTTAAACTCAAAGTTTAATTTTATGGAATTATAATCATTTTGTACTAATTCATTAAGTCTTTCTTTAGAATAGATACCACCATCTTTAAAAGAAACTTCAAAATTATATTCTTTCATTAAACCACCTACTTTTACTTATATCCTATAACGCAAACTGGAATCGCTAAATTATTTACTGATGTACCATTTTTATTAGCAGTTGCTACATTTAATTCAGTATCAGATACATAAGAAACCTCTCTATAAGTAATTCCATCCAAAGTTGGTACAAAAAGTCTTGTTCCATAGCCTTTTAATATTTTTTGAGAATAACAGAAATTTGTCCCACTTCCATGAATATAAAGGATTTCATAAGAATTATAATCATCACTATTTAAAGTTATTTTCTGTGCATCAAAATTAGATTGCAAATCATTATTCTCCCACAAAATAAATGCTGTTAATTTCTCCAATTCTTTATTGATTTCCTCTTGAAGTAAAATTAAAGTATCATTTGTATTTTTTTGCATTTGATTTAAATTGTCAGCATTTATAGGTTGCTTTTTGGTTTCAAAGTCAGCATCCCCCTTATTTACAAATTCAATTTGCTCTAGATATATTTTTTCCATTTATATTCTCTCCTTCAATTCTTTTAGTTCATTTTGCAGTTCTTTTATTTCGGCTTGTTGTTCTTTAATCATTTGAAAACACAAACTTGTAAAACTATAATTATCTACTCCTTTGTCATCTGGACTTGTTACTAGATTAGAATGTTTATAATTTTTGCCAATTACAAATCCCAAATGCTTTTTTGTATCAGCTGTTTCTTCTTTTAAGTTGTATTGATAAATATCAATATTATCTAATTCTTTCAGTGCATTAAAATACTTTTGAATATTTTTCTTATTAGATTCTAATGATGTTTGAGTTAAAGATTGGCAAGTGATATTACCAGTCACACTAAAAAAAGCTTGATTTTCCCAAACTGTAGCATTTATTTGACCACTGCCTGTTTGGGAATACATTCTCAAAAAATCTCCATCTATATAGGTAATTGCATCAATTCTTCCATCTGTTAGTTGATGTTTAACAATTAATTCTCCATAAGTGTCATCAGAATTATCATTTCTTATTAAAATAATTGTTCCACCTGTAAAAGTTGAACCAACTATATCTCCCTTAAAGGTTCCGTTATTGCAACTCATATTTCCTTTACTATCAACAGAAAAATTATCACTTATAATAGTGATATCGTCACTTGTTAAATTAAATTCTTTTCCTTTAAAATTCAATTTATCTGCTGCTATTTTAATTTCTTCTGCAGTTTGATTAATTGTTGAAATAATTTTATTTGAATCAACCTTTTTTTCAACAACTAAATTAATAGAATCGGCTAATTGTGTTATAGATGATTTTAATTGAATGGTTGTTGCATATATATCAGTAAGGGGATTTTGTACCACATATTTTGCCAACAGATGAGCTTTAGCAAAAGAAGGTAAATAAATTTTATTTAATCCTTTCGATAAAATTACCTCAATTGATCCTATTTTTTGAGAAATAACCTCAGATAATTTATAAAAATTACCTTCTTCATCGATTCCTACTCTTTTTACAAGATAAGTAATTCCTTTTTCGATAATAAATTCATCATAAGTATCTTTATCTAAATAATGTAAATTTGAAAAAGGAATTAGAATCGAGTTTTTTGTTCCGTCTTCTTTTTCTATTGTAATTGTTGGATCAATTGGATATAAATCATCACTAGGATATAAATTATCATCAGGGTATAGTAAGTTAATCTCTCCTCGAATAGAAAGATAAATTAATTCTCCCTCCATCGCATTTTTTAAAATCAATTCATTGTCTCCCTCAATCGTGCTTGTCAGATCTCCCCACGATGAAACTGTTTGATTAATTGAATCTACTTTTAATACTAAGTCAGCTAATCTTTTTGAAGTAGCCTTATAATCAGAATTTTGTGTATAATTTTCTGCTACTTCTAATAGAATTTTTTGTGATGTTTGACTAATCAAAGAAGATAATTTAGTAACTTCTTCAATTAATTTTATATTAGGAACATAATCTTTTTTTATTTCTTGAATTGCATCATTATTGGACTTACTTTGCTCTATTGTTAAACTACTTAATAATTTTTTACTATCTCCTAAATCAAAACTTGAAGATAGCGGTTCTAAAATATTAATTGTTTTTTTTATGACTCTTAATTTTTCATCTAAATCTACTAATTTATTAGATATTGGATAATAATTACCAACTTCAAAATCATCAATATCCTTATTAATTAAAGACAAATCTAATGCTTTTATTGTTGTTTTGTTTAATAATTTGTTGTTTTCTTCTAAAAATTGCTTCGCCTTTGATAAAAGATTATTAGCATCAGTTACATCGTTATATTCAACTGTTTTTACTAAAACACCTAAACTATTTATTTCTGGAGAATCTAAAAAAATCGAACCATTATTAACAGAAGCAATAGTTAATCTTTCTTCTGTTTCAGTTTCTGTTACATTTCCAGAAGTGTCAGTAGTTTTTTTCTTTAATTTTGCTCCTAAAGGAATAAGTCTTGTAATAAATGTCGTAGGGTCTATTTCCCTAGCTATTGATTGCATATTTTTTTTCAAAGCGATTGATGTTTTTTTCTCTTCTCCAATTTCTTCGAGATAATCTAAGTATAATTTATTATCTTTTTCGGTAAGTTGTATCTCTCCTCCAAAAGAATCAATTAATTTTTTTGAAATTGTTTCCCATGTAGATTCATAATTTAATCCTTTTGAAATATTATTAGAAGATTTAAAAGGTTTTACAGTTACTTTACCTCGGTAAATCTTTTTATAATCGTCAACTTGGGAATTATGATTCTCTAAAATATAATCAATAAATTCTTCTAAACCATTTCTGTCACTATCGCCTTCCCAATATTTTTCTTCTAAATATGGTTGAATACTATCTTGGAGGTATCCCAATCGATCTTCGCAAATAATTGTTTTAGATACTAATCCATTTGATGACATATTTGGTTTGATTTTTAATATTCTTCCTTTAAAATCATATCTATCTTTTTTTTGATTATAAACTTGAATTAATGATGTATAAGGATAAACATAATCAAATGCTGGATTACTTTTTAATATAGTAAAAGAAAAAGAACCAATTGAATTGATTCCTTTTACAATACTACCATTAGTTACTTTAGATTTTGTTTTTGAAATATTAGAATTGTGTATAGTATAACTAGTATTATTATTTATATTTAATAAATTTACTCTATACATGTTAGATCATCTCATTTCTGTATGTAAAAACTACTTCACTAGTTCCTTCTATAATTATTTTATTTTCTCCTGGAGAAAGTTTTAATTCTTCATAAGAGTATTTACCGTTTGAAAGAGAAAAATTATTATCATTTACTTTCAGATTTATTTCATCAGAAGTAAATATGGAAGGAATAATTGGATGAGTGCTATTAACATTAATTGTAGTTTCAATTTTTTGATTAACAGATAAATTAATAGTTGTTTCTTTTTTTTCAAACTTATATGGATATACTGAAAAAGTCACATTTAATATACCTTTTCCGAAATCTTCAGTCCATTCTACATTTTTTAAACTTCCATGAAAATAATAATTTGGTAAGTAATCATCAAATATATCACTATCTACTATGGAATAAAGCCAAGACAAAAAGTTTTGTTTCGTTTCTTCCATTTGTTCAGTAGAGATTTCTGCTATTTCAAATGAATAATATAATTCTCTATTTTCTAAAGCTATTTCTCCATCTAGGTAAGAAAAATCATATTCACCATTCATATATGGAACAGTTTCTGTTATTCTTTTTAAAGAAGGCGGAGAGATTTTTCTTTCTGCTATAGAAAGAAAAAAATCATTATATGAATGTTTATTTTTTACGCTTATACCTTTCATAATTCTAATCCCCTATCTTTAAGTTCAATTAATTCTCCAGAAATTTCATCAGCTGCATTTGATGTAGTTTTTGCTAATTCAGTACTATCAACATAAAAAGAATAACTTTTATTCGCTATTTTTTCTAAAAGTTGACATGCTTTATCAATTTTATAATTTGTTACACTATCACTTGCAGTATTCTGAATTACATTATCAAAGCCTAACGAATTTAATTCTAAGTTTGAATTTTCTAATACTTTAGCCATTGAATTTTGAATTTTTTGATCCAATACACTTAATGGTAATACCGTTTCACTACCTGCTTCCCCCACTCCTTTATATCCACTTGAAGTGTTTAAAATTGTTGGCTTTGTAAATACAGCTCCTTTAGCATACCAATCAACTGACAATCTAGGAATTTTACCTTTCATTAAATCTCCAATTTTCCATCCACGAGGTGTAATCGAAAAATGAGGCATTTTTATTTTAGGCAAATTGATGTTAAAATGAAATATATTTTTTAAAGTATTAGCAATTCCGCTAAAAGTCCCTACAACTTTATCTTTTAATTCATTTACTTTGTTTCTAAAGCCATCGCAATTATCATAAAGTAATTTAAAAGCACCTGCAAATGGATTTACAATAAAAAGCAACAGGCCTTGCCAATTTGACTTTACAAAAGCTACTATATTATTAAATCCGTCTATAACTTTGTCTTTTGCAGTTGAAAAGAAAGAAACTAATCCATCCCACAATCCTATCCAAAAATTTCTAAAAGTTTCACAATTATTCCATAGATATAGGAAGCCAACTACTAGTGCTGTTATTCCTGCAATAATAAATACAATTGGATTGGCACTCATGGTAGCGTTTAAAAAAGACATAGCCTTGCTTACGCCTTCGATAGTTTTTTGGATTCCTAAAGCGACTGCTAACACTCCAAAACCAACAGCAAGTGCTACTACAACTCCTTTTAAAATTGTTGCTACTCCTTTATGTTCATCTAAATAATTATTTAAATCAAAAAAAGCTGAAGTGACATCTTCAACTATTGGAATCATTTTTTCTAAAGCTTCTGTTTTTAACGAAGTGAAAGCATTATTAACTGGATCTAAAACATCTGCCATTTGAGATTGAACATCCATTAAAT
>CAKPBH010000051.1 GCA_934140355.1 uncultured Bacilli bacterium
CAGAAGAATCATTCTTCCGTTTCTCTAGTAAACTAAGAAAAATGGGAATTGATGATGAATTAGAAAAAATGGGAATACAAGAAGGGGATACAGTAAGAATTCTTGACTATGAATTTGAATATACAAAATAGCAAATAAATAATCAAGATTTCAAAAAATTTATCACCAAAAAAATAGAATAATTATTCATTAATAGAGGAGAAAGTTATGATAAAAGAAAATAAATATATGGTGATTAATTATACAAATAAAGATTTAGAATATATAGACTATCTATGCACTCAGTTAGAAATTAATTCGTTTCGCATCGTAAATTTTTTTAACCTACATAATTTTGGTGAAAAGATTATTATTAACATTAACGATGATTTGAATTTTTTTAGAAATAAAATAAAAAAAATAAGAAAAAAAGAATGTGAAGAATGGCTTTGTGGGTTATCATATAACAAAATATTTATAGAAACCTTATGTTTAGAAGAATATAGAAAAACAAAATCTCATAATAAGGTTGATATTAATGATATGCTGCTTTTGATATTACATGAATTTGTTCATTCATGTTGCAATAAAATTAATGATAAAATGAAAGTAGCCTGGTTATCTGAAGGTTTAGCTACAACTTTATCAGGGCAATATGACAATATAGATAATAAATTTTTTGATGCCACCAAAGATGAAATGATAAATGGAACTAGTAAGTACTATAACTATTATTTGATGTTTAAATATGTTATAGATAATTATGGAAAAGATTATATATTATGCTTAATATCAAATATTGAAATACTTAACAAAGAAACTCCCAAGTTATATGAAGAAGCAAAGAAATATTATAAAACAAAGAGTAGATAATGTAATTTTTTAAAGAGGTGCGTATGAATATTCCTAAAATTAAATTTATACCAATGACTTTATCTGAAAATATTGAAGTAATTAAGTGGGCTTATTTTGAAAATAATAAAAATTTAGATGTTCATCATTACACAATCAATTATTTTCCTGAGTTAAAAGAAATTGATTCTTCTTTTTCAACTAAAGTTATCCACAAAAAAATAGAAGAAGTCGTAACTAAAGACTATAATACATATATAGATAAAATAAAAAATGAAACAAAAAGATACGAAAAAATATGGAATAAATATAATAATCAGTATTTTAAAACTCTTGCAAACTACTTAAACATCAACTGGCCTAATAAAGAGATAACGGCTAAAGTAGGATTAATTCCAGTCTTTCCTAGATATTTAGATACTTTTTCATTTTCAGTATCCACTAACTTAACAGATGAAAAAATAACCGAAGTTATAGCACATGAAACCTTGCATTTCTTATGGTTTGAAAAATGGCATGAACTTCATCCAGAAACGCCAAGACGAGAATATGATTCTCCTTATCTGGTTTGGCAGTACAGTGAAATGGTAACAGATCCAATTTTAAATAATTCTCCTTTTAAAGAGATATTTAGTTTTGTAGAAAAAGGTTATGATACATTTTATCAAATGAAAGATAAAGATAAATTAGTTATGGATAACTTAAGAGAAATGTATAGTGAAAATATAGAAATAGAAGAAAAAATCGATAAGGGATATGAATATATCAAAAAAATTGTAAACAAATCAAAATAATTAGATCATTAAATTTAAAACCGATAATTTATGTGAGTCAAATCTTATTGGCTCTTTTTTTGTTGATTATTTAAAAATACTGATAATGTCTTTTGTAAATTTTATAACATAAAACAAAATAACAAAAAAAACGCTAACTATAAAACTAACGTTTTTGAGGTTCATCAAATAATTCTTTAATATCAATGTTCAATACTAAAGACAATCTCCATAAAGTACCTAGTGAAAATGTTTGATGATTTTTACTTTCAATGTTGGATATAAATTGTGTAGAGTAGGACATCATTCCCGCTAATTGCTCTTGAGTAATTCCTTTTTCTTTCCGAATTCTTTTAATGTTTTTGCTCACCAATTCATAGATATAATTCTCATCATTTCTATCAAACACATTTATCACCACCAATGAAATTTTTAATCATCATTTGCTATAAATAATTTTCTCATTTTTTATCAAAAATATACTTACTCTATTCGAGTAAGTTATGTTATAATAGAACTAGAGATAAAATATGCTTATCTTCAATTAAAAAGTGCGCTAGTATAGGTAGTTTTTAATTTCATGTAGCGAAAGGAGGTATAGTAGTGACTAATGAGAGTAAATTTTGTGAATTTTGTGGGAGTGAAGTTCATATTGATGCTGTGATGTGTCCAAAATGTGGTAGGCAATTAGAAGAATTAAAAACTGAAAAAAGTAATAGTAACCCACAAATTATTATTAATAATAGCAATCAAATGAACGCACCTATAGTTTATGGAACAAAAAAATGTGATAAATGGATTTCATTCTTATTGTGTCTTTTTTTAGGCTATTTTGGTGCACATAAATTTTACGAAGGAAAATCTGGCATGGGAATATTATATATATTCACTTTTGGATTATTAGGCATAGGGTGGTTGATTGACATGATAGTAATCTTGTGTAAACCAAATCCATATTATGTTTAGGAGGTAAAAAATGGATAATAAAAAATTTTGCAAATTTTGTGGAGAACAAATTGAAAAAGAAAGTATTGTTTGTCCAAAATGTGGTAGACAAATACAAAATGTAAGTGATAATAAAGAAATAAAAGTAGATACTAATAAAAGTTCCGTAGAAACTAAACCAAAATTTTATGAACAAAATTGGTTTATGTGGATAATGTTGATTTTTTTTGCTCCAGTAGGAATATTTTTGATGTGGAAGTTCCATCCTGAAATGAAAAATAATACCAAAAAAGTATTGACGATTGTATTTGCGATATTTTTTATCATGATTATGGTATCAGCAAATAATGAGGATAACGAAAATTCAGATAGTACAAATCAATATAGTACAAACAAAAAAGTAGAAGTAACAGTTATCGATTTTAGTACTATGGAAAAATCTAATGTTGAAAACTGGTGTAAAGAAAATAAAGTAAATTGTAAAATAACCGATGAATATTCAGATACTATCGAAAAGGGGCTATTTGTAAGTCAGAGTATTAATGCTAATACAACAATATATGAAGGGGAAAAAATAAATATTGTATATTCTTTAGGAAAAAAACCAACCAATGGGGAAGTTAATGCTTTAAGAAAAGCAGAATCATATTCCAAAACAATGCATATGTCTAAACAAGGAATATACAATCAATTAACATCCGCAATTGAAGGTTTTTCTGACGAAGAAGCACAGTATGCTATTGATAATATTAAAGCAGATTGGAATAAAAATGCTTTAGAAAAAGCAAAAAGTTATCAACAAACAATGAGTATGTCAAAAAATGCAATATATAATCAACTAACGTCCTCAATTGAAGGCTTTACTAATGAAGAGGCCCAATATGCTATTGACCATTTAGACGATTAATAAAAAATAAAAAAATCATAGTGAAACAAAAAAATTACCGCACAGCACTATGATTTTTTTCTTTGTAAACTAAAAAGGAAACTATCTCCAAAAGAGATTTTTTTTGCTATAATTATTTAATAGCAGTAAGAGGTGTATATTTATGGAAAAGAAAATGGAAGTATTTTTAAATCAAATTGGAATAAACGAAGACTACCTAACTTATTTTGAAGAAAGCAATGTCGAAGAAGTCAAAGTAAGCAAAGAAACCAATCGTTTTCACTTCTTTATTAAAGTAAAACAACCGTTACCTTACCCAGTTTATCAAGATTTATTTACTTCCCTAAAGGAAGCTTTTCATCATGAAATCAAATTAACATTAGTATCCTCCGAAAATACTTATCAAGAAATTAACCAATATATTAAAGAAATCATCAAAGAATATGCTAACGTCTCTATGCGTTATAATGTTTTTCTAGATAGAGAGGCCAAAATTAACGAAGAAAAAGTTGAATATCCAGTCTATAATAAAATTGAAGAATTAAATTTAAAAAACATTGAAAGAGAATTAATGAATAAGTTAAAAGAATATGGCTTTGCTAACTTTGATTTTAATATCATTTTAGAGGAACACAAAGATCAAGAACTGTTAGATAGAATTAATCAAGAAAAAGATACTTCTGCTATGAAAAATATTCCAACTCCAAAAGCACCATCTCACGAAAAAGAAGAAGTAGCCCCTCAAAGCCAAGAGAAGAAAACCTTTTATCGTCCTAAAAAAAGTACAGAAGTAACAAAAATAAAAGACTTATTATATGAAACCGATAATGTCAATATTGAGGTTCAAATTTTTGGTGTTGACTTATTTGAGGCAAAAAGTGGCTACAAAATATTCACCCTAAAAGTAACAGACTTTTCGGATAGTATGTATGCTAAGATATTCACTAAGGATGAAGAAGAATTTAAACGTCTAAAAGACTTATTAAAAGCAGGTTCTTGGTATTCAATGTATGGCAGAGTAAAAGAAGATAATTTTGCCAACAACGAATTAGTCTTCATGACCAGATTTCGAGATGTAACCCCAATTGATGCCAAACTAGACTGGGTTAGAACAGATAAAAGCCCTGAAAAAAGAGTTGAACTTCATGCTCATACCATGATGAGTCAAATGGATGGCGTTATTGATGAAATTAAATTAGTCAAAACTGCTATCAAATGGGGACATAGAGCAATTGCCATTACTGATCATGATGGATGCCAAGCTTTCCCACATGTCTTTAACGAAGTAACGGGTTATAACAAAAAAATATTATCCCCTTATAAAGATAAATTAAAAGAATTAAAACAAAACTATCAAGATAAAATTGCTGCAGAAGATGTCTGTGGAGCCAAATTAGTAGAAGAAGAAATCCACAAAACAGAAGAAGAAATGAAAAATGCACCAACCTTCAAAGCACTATACGGAACAGAATTAGAAATGTCAGATGATACTCTAGATTTAGTAGTAAACCCAACGGATGCAGATATTTATAGTTCTACTTATGTTATTTTCGATACTGAAACAACCGGTTTCAACCCTGGATTACATGATTCTATGATTGAAATTGGTGCTGTTAAAATGAAAGATGGTGCCTTAATTGAAAGTTTTGATGAACTAATCAATCCAGGTGTTCTAATCGATAGCGAAATTACTGAATTAACAGGAATTACGAATAATATGATGAAAGACTGTCCTAACGAAGAAGAAGTTACCAAAAAATTCAAAGAATGGATAGGAGACTTACCACTAGTTGCTCATAATGCCAAATTTGATAAAAATATGCTAGAAATGGCTTACCATAAATATAATTTAGGAAAACTAGAAAATCCAATCCTAGATACCATGGTCATTTCTCAAATTATCAATAAAGATTTAAAAAGACATAACTTAACCGCATTAACCAAAAATTATGGCATCACCTTTGAAGAAAACGATGGAAGTGGAGAAAAACACCACCATAGAGCAGACTACGATGCTGAGTTTACTGGCTATGTTTTCTTTAAAATGCTAAAGCAATTAGATAAAACTACAATCAAAACGCTAAAGGATTTAACAACGTTACCAACCGAAAAAGAAATCAATCGTTGGAATCGAGAAAAACATGTTAACATCATCGCGAGAACTAGAGTTGGTTTAAAGAATATGTTTAAACTAATTAGTTATGGATCAACAACATACTTGGTTAAAAGTGCCCGTGTACCAAGACATTTAATTAATGAACATCGAGAAGACTTACTTATCGGAAGTGGCTGTTACAATGGGGAAATCTTCAATACTGCCCTAACAAGATGTGAAGATGACTTAAAAGAAGTGATGAAATTCTATGACTATATCGAAGTTCAACCACCCAGCAATTACACCCATCTAGTTGCACGACATGACATTAACACAATGGAAGAAGTAAAATATGCTCTAGAAAAAATTGTTAAATGTGCTAGAGAAATTGGCAAAACAATTGTTGCGACAAGTGATGCCCATACCCTAAATAAAGAAGATAAAATATACAGAGAAATTATTGTTCACCAAAATGTACCAGGAAAAGGAAGACACCCATTAGCAAGATACCTAAACCAAGAAGGATATAAAACCATTCCTGACCAATATTTAAGAACAACCGATGAAATGTTAGAAGAATTTGCCTTCTTAGGAGAAGATATCGCACACGAAATCGTTATTGAAAATACCAATAAAATTGCAGATTTATGTGGGGACTATGAAGTTATTATTGACACAGGTGGGATTCCTTTTTCACCAAAAATTGACAACTCTATAGCAACCGTAATTGACTTAGTTTACACCAAAGCAGCCAGCTGGTATGGTTCGCCACTACCTTATAATATTGAAGAGCGAATCGCTAAAGAACTTTACGGAGACAGTGTACTTGACAGTATTAAATATTTAATGAAAGAGGAAAATACTGTAAAAGAAGAAGATTTTGAAAAAGAATCATTCCAAAGATTACACGATACCATTTTTAAAGGGGATGACGAAGTAAGAAGGGTAGTAGGAGAAAAAATTAAAAAAACTTCCGATACCGAATTATCTGAAGAAGAGTTAAAAAAACAAGTTTCTAAAAATCTAGGTGGAATTATTGGTGGAGGGTTTGATGTAATTTACTTAATTGCCCAAAAACTGGTAAAACACTCTAACGATGAAGGCTTCTTAGTAGGAAGCCGTGGTAGTGTTGGTTCTTCCTTCGTTGCAACCATGATGGGAATAACAGAAGTAAACCCATTACCAGCCCATTATCGTTGTCCAAAATGCTTCCACAGTATTTTTGAAGATGATAAAGGCGAAGCCCTAGGAGCAATTTACTCTTCTGGTTTTGATTTACCAGATAAAATGTGTCCAAAATGTGGAACAAGGCTAATTAAAGATGGACAAGACATGCCATTCGCAACCTTCTTAGGATTTAATGCGGATAAAGTACCTGATATTGATTTAAACTTCTCTGATTTAAACCAAGCCAGTGCACATAACTACACCAAAGTACTATTCGGTGTTGATAATGTTTATCGAGCTGGAACAATTGGAACAGTAGCTGAAAAAACAGCTTTCGGTTACGTCAAAGGATTCTGTGAAGACAGAGATATTAAAATGCGTAGCGCTGAAATTGAAAGAATTGCCGAAGGATGTACCGGTGTAAAAAGAACAACTGGACAACATCCAGGAGGAATTGTCGTTATCCCGGGATATATGGATGTTTTTGATTTTACTCCATTCCAGTTCCCTGCCGATGATCCGACAAGTCCATGGCGAACCACACACTTTGATTATCACGCTATCGACCAAGATGTCTTAAAATTAGATATCCTAGGACATACCGATCCAACTCAACTTCGTCTAATCCAAAATATAAGAGGTATACCTGTTGTTGATGATGTTCCACTAGATGATAAAGATACCATGGGAATATTCTTATCTCCAGCACCCCTTGGAGTAACTACGGAGCAAATCATGTGTGAAACCGGAACGCTTGGCATCCCTGAATTTGGAACACCTTTCACAATAGGAATGTTAGTTGACACTAAACCAACCACTTTTGCAGAATTAATCAAAATATCTGGACTATCTCACGGAACAGATGTATGGCTAGGCAATGCCCAAGAATTAATCAGAAATGGTACAGTACCATTCAAAGATGTAATCGGATGTCGTGATGATATCATGGTTTATTTAATGTATAATGGCGTAGAACCATTAAAAGCCTTCAAAATTATGGAGTTTGTCCGTAAAGGAAAAGCCTCAAAAGATCCAGAAACGTGGAAAAAACATGTTGAAACAATGGAAAAAGCAGGTATTGAACCTTGGTTCATTGATTCCTGCCGAAAAATAAAATACATGTTCCCAAAAGCCCATGCCGCAGCCTACGTTATCAGTGCTTTTCGTATCGCTTACTATAAAGTTCATTATCCAGCAATCTATTATGCAACATATTTCTCAACCAGATTAGATGATTTTGATATTACCACCATGATGAAAGGATATACATCCATCAAAGCAAAAATTATCGAAATCAATAACAAAGGATACGATGTTACCAACAAAGAAACATCATTATTAGAAACATTAAAATTATCCCTTGAAGCAACTGCTAGAGGAATCATCTTTGGTAACTTAGACTTAATGAAAAGCGATGCCAAAAATTTCCAAATTGCTGATGACGGAATCACCTTAATTCCACCATTTCGAGTAATCGATGGTCTAGGTGAAACCGTTGCCCAAAGTATTCAAGAAGAAGCCAAAAAACATGATTTCATTTCCATTGAAGACTTCCAAAAGCGTTGTCATGTCTCAACGACTTTAGTAGATAAAATGCGTGCAATGAATCTTTTTGGTGATTTACCAGAATCAAGTCAATTAAGTTTATTTTAAAAGAAAAATACTTCCATTGATTTTTATGAGATAGCCATATTTATTTTGGTTATCTTATTTTTTAATCTTTAAATAACCAATTTTTTTCCAACAACCTAATAAATTTAAAAGAAAATAGTCCCCTTATCTAATTCAAAATAGCAAAAAAAGAAGCAATTTAATGTCTAAGAAGTGCCTTAATAGGCATTTCTTTTCCTTTACTTGCCCATCAATTTATAGTATAATCCTGAGTTTGACAGTTTTTGAAGGTTAAAAACTCCCTATCCCTTATTTTATAAGGGTTTAGAGAGCTTTTT
>CAKPBH010000052.1 GCA_934140355.1 uncultured Bacilli bacterium
AAATTGTAGAAAGTGAGGTAAGATTTTATGAATAATAGTCGTGAAATACTATCAATGAATTTAAAATATTATAGACAGAAATATAACTTATCTCAAGAAAAGTTTGCTGAGAAAGTTGGTAGCAATTTAGTTTATATAAATGAATTAGAAAATTGTAAAAGAAAGCCTACGATTGAAATGCTTGATAAAATAGCAGAAGGTATGAACAAAAACATTGATCGTAAGTTAAAAATGACTGCATCAGATTTACTAAAATATGACAAAACTCATAAAACTACATTTAATAGAATTGATGAAAAGAGGTTGAGAAGAAACTAATTTTTCTCAACCTTTTTTATTGATTTAAACTATAAATTATTAATATGAAATATCTTTTTTAGATACTTCTATTACAGGACGAACTCCATAGTCGCCAGGACGCGAAACAGGGCTGTTGTAGACATAGCGACGATAGCCGTACACAATCCAAACATTTGTAGAATGATCGGAACGAGGGGTTTCAAGCCACCATGCATATGTTGAGTTACTTTTACTTGAAAATATTGTGCTTTCTAATAAATATGTAAAGTTATCTAGTTCTCCTACTTTCCATGTTGGTATACTAGTTATTCCTGTTCCTTTTCTTAATTCTTGTATTGTAAGTAATCTTGCTGCATATCCAGAATAACTAAAATTACTTGTCGTTGTTCCTCCAGTCGTTGTATTCCCACCAGCATTTGTTATTATTGATCTTTCGTCATTTTTCAACCTTACATTTGTCCATTGACTAGTTGTAGGAAGTTGCTCTACAGCAGTCCTTGGTCCATGCCAGTTTTCTCCTGAACTATCATATGCATAATTCTTTGTATTACTTGAATTTCCTGCACTTACATTACTATAATATATTAATACTGCTGTATCATCTTCAAATGATTTTGTATTTGTATTATAATAATCACTTACATAGTAAAATCTTTCTGTACTAGGATCATATGTTCCATCTCCATTAACATCACAATCCAGTGCATCTCCCGATGCAAGTGTTCCACTTGTACCTAGGTTACCATATGTTATTGTACTAGTGCCTTTTGAACCTTCACTTGTATAACCAGCTCCACTGCAATTGTTCGTTGCGTCCGTTTGGGTACATTCTTCGGTATGAAGAACAGTTGCTCTTTTACATATGTATTTATTTAAAGAAATACGAATATCACCACTAATATTTTGGATTGTTAAAATTTCATTAACATATTGATATTCACTATTTATTAAAAGTCTTTTATTATTCATAAAAACAAATAAATCTCCATCAATATTATTAATAACATTTAAATTTAATGTATCACCTTCTATAACTTCTTTTGGCAAACTATTTCCGTTTGGAATATCTACATAATCAATATTATATATTCTTCCAAATTTAAAGTTTAAAACAAAGTTTTCATTTTCATTATTAATAATAGCGTTTTCTTTATATGATACTTTTATTTTTAATGCTTTTTTAACGCCTAAAGAACACTGATTATTTTCACAAATTTTGTCTTTTAAATTATAATCTAAAAATTCAAATTTTAAATTCTCGTTATCGATTGAAGCATCACTTATTCCCATAATAACATTTCCCAAATTATAAACTTCAACATCATAAATAACATAAGAATTACTATTAGTTAAACCAATACTGCCAGAAATATTTGAAACATTATAATCTTCATGATAACTAGTTGCTTCATTTACGCTATCAACACTTACTTTCATTACCCTTACATCTTTATCTATTCGTACTGTAGCACTTATATCTTCGATTGCTAAATCATTTTGAAAAGCTGAAAAACCTACACTTAAAAATAAGATAGTAAAGACTACTACTATAGTACTAAAATAAAATAGATTATTACTATTATTTTTTTGAATTTTTCTTTTTTTCTTAAACATCATCATATTTTTATCACCTTTTAAAGTTAACTATTCTTATAGTAATTATAGCATACTATTTGATATTTTTCTTAAATAATTATATAAAAAAATAAGATATCAATCTTAACACTATATTTTATACTATTTACAAAAAGTTTCTGCAAATTTAAAAGTATTCCATATTTAATTCAAGATTACAAGACTTTTGAATTTCTTGCAAAAGTTTGCCAGAACATTATTCTTTATGTATATTTATGCCAAATATGAATATCATTATTTAGGTATCGTGTTCGGGTGGTACAATATTAAAAGTACTTCCCGGTTCATAACTAGCCCAAATAGCTAAATTTCGATTAATTTCCTCAGTAGAATATTTTTGATAAGAATTAGGATTAAATCCCGGACGCGAAGCCATACCCAAAATTTCACCAGTTTTTGGATTCATAGCAATTGACCAAGCTCCATCAGCCTTATACTTTGTCATAGCATTCTCTAATTCTCTTTCAATAGTATTTTGAATATCATAAGAAACCGTTAATTCAACATCAATACCATTCGTTGGTTCAACATAATTTTCTACTTTTTTTAAACGTTGCCCTTTCGCATCACTATAATACTGAATCGAGCCAGCACTCCCTGTCAAATACTTATCATATTGTAACTCTAAACCACTTAATCCTTGATTATCAATTCCAACATATCCCAATACGTGACAAAGCAGTTTATCATATGGATAAATTCTTTTTGATTCTTTTACTAAATATACACCTTCATAACCCAAACTTTCTATCTTATCAGCTTTTTCATAACTTAATCTCCTACCTTCCGGATGGACTCTTTCAATCGAAGAATTTTTAAAAATATGCTCTCGAATGGCCTCAACATTACACTCTAAAATAGCCGCAATTTCTTTAGCGATTTGTTCCTTCTTTTCATGTTCAATTTGATTAGGAATAAAAACAAGTGACACTGTTGTCAAATTATCTGCAATCACTTTTTTATCTGAAGTCATAATTTTCCCACGATCCGCTTCAATTGGTAAATTCCTACTCCACAAACCATTTGCATAAGAATTCAGCTTCTTATAATCAATAACTTGAATATAGAAAACTTTTCCCACGATCAAAACAAATAAAAAAATAATAACAATAAAGACAATTTTAATCCTCTTATGAATATATTTAGAAAACATCATCCTCACCTATTAAATGGTATTGCAAAGAAATGAAAATATTAATGAAAATATCATGAACATCACAACCACATTACCATAAAGATAATAATATAAAAAATTTTAAACAAATATCATCTATAAAATGAATAGCATGTTTTTATGAAACATTTAATACGATAAATTCAAAAAGAAAATATAAGATCTTTATAACCCATTATAAATAAAGAAAATTACCAATATTATAACAAATAAAATTGATCCAAAAAATAAAATCATATTCAATTTATTGCTACCTAATACTACTTAAGCACTTTTTTATATAAAAAATTCTTATTCTACCCAATAAACCGTAATACTATCTTTTTATCTAATTTGCTAAAACCAATTCTTCCTATACCCTCCTTAATTACAATTACAAAAAACTACCCTCAAAATTTTTGGATATATCTTCAAGTGTATAAAAAAAGATAGATCAGCATAAATTTGCAAAATACTATCCCTTTTTCCTACCATAATAAGATTGTAAAATTTCATTCGAAAAATGATTCCAAATATCACTGGTATAATAATAACTTTTTTCATCTTTTAAAACAGCTAAATATTCAAGACCATCAATAATTTTATCATGAACCTCTAACTGATATAATTGTTCATCAGTCAAAACAGAAGGCATATATATAATAAAAATTCCCCCTGCATTAGTATTTCGAACATAAACGATTCCATTTTCTAAAACAATTTGTTCACTAGCGGGCTCAAATCCCTTCTTCTGACAATAATTCTCTATAATCTCCCTATGCATTTCCCCCATTTTTATCGGATAATTTACAAAATTCCCATCCTGTTCTAAAAAACTACCACCACATCGATTAAAATCAACCATTTCTTCAACTCCTTATACAAAAAATAATTTTATTGAATAACATCAATTGTAAATACTGATAAAGTATTATCATCCGATGCAATTTCTTTATCATTAGTAATAATATTTTGCTGATCATTTTCAACAATAACACCATCAGCAACAAATTCCTCTTTTTGCTGTTGAAGTTGCATTTTTTCATAACCACTATCATGACTTCTTAAGGCATCATCACCATATAAATGAATACTCATCAAAAAGACAAAAAACAATATAAGTATTAACCCAACATATCTTATTACTTCTCTCATTCAATCACTTTCCCTACGAATCTATATTATACTAACAATCACAAAAAAATCAAGTACAAGACTCAATTTTTAGTTTCAGCAAAAATGTTATTATCATAATAATGAACACCATCATTTAACTCTTTTAATGTTTTCGTTGTAATTAAAAAGTAATTATCACGCGTAATATTTTTATCACTCACAGGATCATCCCAAGTCAAATCCAAATGAAGCCACTCCCCATCCAAATAAACTAAATTCCAAATATGCTGATCATTACTGATTTTATAGTTAATAATATTCAACTTATCTAAAAATAATTTCATCGCATCAGAATAACCACTACAAATCCCATAACCTTCTAACAAAACACCATAAGCTGTATTAGAATGATAAGTTTTATCATTCACATTTTTCGTCTTTAGCGTATCATACTCAGTATGATTAATAATATAATCATGAATAGCCTTTACCTTATCACGAGTACTCATCTCATTTGTAATAGTCTCCTTTAATATCTCATCCACCTTAGTATTTAACACTTTCTTTTCTTCATCATCATAAGTATGTTTAATTTCAATTTTAATAATATTATCATCAAAATTAAAAATAATACTATCAAAACTGTTAAAAGGATGAACGTAATTATTTAGAATACTCAACATATTAGTATCACTAGAAATTGCTTCCATATCACTATAACAATTAGCATAATCTTTAGCACAATAACGCTCCGATTTTGTTACTCCAGAATTAATCAAATAATAAATAGCATCCACAATTTCCTTCATTGAATGAACCTCTGCTTTTTCATAATTTTCAACATAATCAAAATGATCCTCAATAAAATAATTATTTTCTACTGTATTTCCATATTTTCTTTCCACAGTACGAGAAGTGAGCAAAAAATCAATATCACTTTTAAAAAAAGTGCATACTGTTATAAATGTTATGATAAAAGCACCTACAGTCACAATTATTTTTTGCCCCAAACTCATAATCTCACCTATTTCTAATTTATAGTATCATTATATCACAGGACAAATAAAAAAAGAAGTAAATTTTACTACTTTACTTCCATTTTGTTAACTTTTAGTGTTAAACGAGATTTTTCTCTGTCTACTTTATTTTTATGAACTAAACCCTTAGACTTAGCATTATCTAAACTTTTAATTGCAAGTTTTAAACTTCTTTCTGCAGCTTCTTTATCTCCTGCTAAAACGGCCTTATCTGTATTTTTGATTGCATTCTTAACAGTTGACTTTAACATTGTATGCTCTAAAGTTCTTTTATTAATTTGTTTAATTTTTTTCTTCGCATTTGCTACATTTGCCATGTTCTCACACTCCTTCCAAGTAACTACATACAATTTTAACAAATATTTTAAAAAAAGGCAAATAAAATATGCAAAAAGTGCAAAAAATATAATTAAATGAGGTGAATTTAGATGAAAAATAGAATTCATTTAGAAAAATTTAATGTAAGAACTGATTTGATTATTGATGAAAAAATCGAAAGTAATATTGTTAAAAAGAAAAAAATAAGTGATAATCTTACTATCTCTAATATTGAAGTTACCAAAAATTTAAGTACTTTACTTCAAAAAAAAGAAGGAACTTATGTCACACTAGAATTTCAAGATATTACCAATCACGAAGACGCAATGGAGGTGGAGAAATCTTTAAAGGAAGAACTTATCCATTTATTTTCTAAATTGAAAATAAAAGATGGAGATTCTTGTTTGATAATTGGTCTTGGAAATAAGCAAAGTACGGCAGACTCTCTGGGGCCTAATAGCGTGGAAAAAATTATGGTAACTAGGCATTTGTTTGTTTTAGGAACTAATGTAAAAGAAGGGATACGAATGGTATCGGCGATTAGTCCAGGGGTGATGGCTAATACGGGAATTGAAACATCAGATATTATTTTAGGAATTGTTAAAAATATAAATCCTGACTTTTTAATTGTAATTGATGCTCTAGCTTCTTCTTCTATTTCCAGAATTAATCAAACAATTCAAATTACTGATACGGGAATTCATCCTGGAAGTGGTGTTGGAAATAATAGACGGGAAATTAGTTTAGAAACGATTGGAAAGCCAGTTATTGCAATTGGCGTACCGACAGTTGTGGAAAGTTCTATTTTAGTTAATGACACGATTGATTATTTATTCAAACATCTTTCCTACATTAAGAATCATTATCAGGAAAATAAGTTAATATTTTCTAGAAATAGTAAGCGATATTTAGAACAAATTGAGGAACAAAATTTGAGCAAGCAGGAAAAAACTGAGTTAAGTGGGATTTTGGGAACGATTGATGATGAAGAAAAAAGAGAATTAATTATGGAAGTCTTAAATAGTATTGGCTATAACATGATTGTTACTCCAAAGGAGATTGATTTTTTAATTGAAAAGTTAAGTGACGTTATTAGTGGGGCTTTAAATCAAAGTCTTCATCTAGAAGTGAACGGAAACGAAAAGAAAGAAAATACTTAGTTTGTACTTTCCTTTTTATTGGTATTAGAATGGAAGTTTAAAGTTCCCTTTGCTCATCATTTTCATCATTTTTTTCATTTCTTCAAATTGATTTAAAAGTTGATTTACTTCGGTAACGGTGGTTCCTGAACCTTTTGCAATGCGCTGTTTACGAGATGCCTTTAAAATTTCTGGATGTTTTCTTTCGTATGGAGTCATTGAGAGAATAATTGCCTCAGTATGGGACATTTTTTTTGGGTCTACTTTAACATTGTTTAGGCCCATTTTCTTAGCACCTGGAAGCAACTTTAATAAGTTTTCTAGTGGTCCTAATTTTTTGATTTGTTTTAACTGGTTTAAAAAATCTTCTAAATCAAAGGTGCCTTTGGACATTTTTTTCACCATATCTTCGGCATCTTTTTCGTTGATTTCGTCGGTTACTTTTTCAACTAAAGATAAGATATCTCCCATTCCTAGAATACGGGATGCCATTCTATCAGGGTGAAATTCGGTTAAGCCGTCCATTTTTTCACTGATACCAATAAATTTAATAGGAAGATTTGTTAAATGTCTTACGGATAAGGCAACCCCACCTCTGGTATCTCCATCTAGTTTGGTTAAAATTACACCGGTTAATGGTAATTTATCGTGAAAGCCAGTAATAACGTTGATTGCATCTTGCCCCATCATGGCATCAATAACAAGTAACGTTTCATCGGGATGAATCGTATTTTCGATATTGACTAATTCTTCCATTAACGTCTCATCGATTTGTAGGCGACCGGCAGTATCGATTAAAATGTAATCGAAGTTATTTTCTTTAGCATAATTGCATGCATTTTGAATAATCTCAACCGGATTCTTTTTTCCTTCTGAATAAACTTCTATTCCTAATTCTTTACCGATTGTTTTTAATTGGTCAATAGCGGCTGGTCTATAAATATCACACGCTACTAATAATGGCTTCTTTTTATGATTTTTTCTTAAATAATTGGCAAGTTTTCCGATAGTAGTGGTTTTCCCGGAACCTTGAAGTCCTACTAACATAGTAATGGTTGGATTTTTATCGATTGCTAAGGTTGATGTTTCTCCTCCTAATAACTCGGTTAATTCATCTCTAACAATACGAACAAATTCTTCTCCAGGAGATAATTTTTGATTAACATCGGCACCTAAGGCTTTTTCCTTTACGGTATTAGTAAATTCTTTTACGACTTTATAATTTACGTCTGCTTCTAATAATGATAGCCTAATTTCACGCATCATATCATTGATATTTTCTTCCGTAATTTTTCCATATCCTTTTATTTTATGCATTACATTTTGTAATCTATCGCTTAAATTTTCAAACATTTTGTATCACCTATTCATGATTATAACGTATATTTTATTTTTTTTCTATAAATTAACTAAAAATACTTGATTTTTTGTTATTTTTACTTTATAATTGAAAATGTCTTAAGCGAAGGACTTACTCACTTTTGTTGGTTAAGTTAGTAGTTGCTTGGAGAAAATATTATTAATGCAGGTGTAGTTTAATGGTAGAATAAGAGCCTTCCAAGCTCCTGACGTGAGTTCGATTCTCATCACCTGCTCCATTTGAAATCAACTTACGGACTTAAAAGTTCGTGAGTTTTTATTTTATATAAAACTTTAAAAGTTCTCTTATCAGAGTCTGTAAATAAATTTGTGTAAATAGAGTCTCTCCATGATACAATAGTAGAAATGGAGAGATTTTATTATGA
>CAKPBH010000053.1 GCA_934140355.1 uncultured Bacilli bacterium
AAAAAGCTCTCTAAACCCTTATAAAATAAGGGATAGGGAGTTTTTAACCTTCAAAAACTGTCAAACTCAGGAGTATAGCAAAAAACCAAAAGAAATTCAATCTATCGTTACAAATTAAAGAAAATTTACTTTATCCTAATTTTTATAAAGCAACTTATTAATATTTTCTAAAAGTACTCTTTTTATGAGGTAAAATTTCTTACTGAAGTGGAGAAAAAAAGATAAAAATAAATTAGCCAATTAAAAATATGAATTTTTTTTAATTTATGCTTGACAAAATATACATTATCGCTTAATATATAAATCACCAATTCAAATTTTGTATGAATTGGTGCTAGTATCACACTAGCCAACCCTTTTTATTCTTTTTGGGAGACTGTCCACAGGGGAACAGTCTCTTTGTTTTTTTAGACAAATTAGAAAATTTAGTTGGTTTTCTTTTCTTTTACGACATATTTATCTTTAAACCATTCTTTTTTAATGGTGATAATATATGTTTTCTCATTATCCAGTAGATATCTACTATCAGAGGTATATTCTCCATTTTGGTATTGATAATATGAATTGTCTATGTTACAAACTGCTTTATCTGAAGGTAGGATATTTGCATTATTATTTACATCTACATCATAATAAATGGTGACTTTGTGCTCAGACTCCTTCTCCTTAGAGGATGTTTTAACATAATTAATCGCAATCATTTTTGATTGATTATCTTTATAAAGATAATAATTTTTTTGACTACAACTCTCCATAGACCAACTTCGATAAGACATCGTATCAAATAATTCCATTGAATTACTAATTATTTTTTCTTCTTGTAAAATATCTGTTATTTTTAATTTTTCTTTGCTGCTGCTTTCACAACCACACAAGCTAAATAGACAAATTATTAAACAAAATAAACATAAGATTTTTTTCATATTGATCTCCTTTACTATTTCTTACTCATTAAATTATCTTTATGATTCAACTAAATACTACTAGGATAAAAATTAGTCCTATTTATTGACTTTTTTGGTTCTAGTTTTTTTATACTCAATTTATTTTCTTGGTTCATCTTCTTGAATCTAGTATTTTATTTAGGTTAAATATCTCACTGCTCTTTCTATACTTACTTAAGTAAGTATAACATATATCTTTTAAAATATATACTCTTTTTCTAAAATTAGGTATCCACCATAGTAACTTTTGATTATCATTAATATACTATTACTAGGTAGGTGATAGAAATGTACGGATATGGATATGGCTATCCAGCAGCAGGATACGGCTACGATGGATATGGTGGTGGCAACTGGTTTTGGATTATCATTATTGTTTTAATTATTTTCTTTATTTTATTCTGGGGTAATGGATGCAACAATAGAGGACAGGGACCAAACTGTTGCCACTAAAAAGAGAGACACTTGATAAAAAAGTGCCTCTTTTCTTTAGAAATTATGCTTGCTAAAATATTTATCCCGATCTAGGGTATGTCCCCATTTCTTTTTCATATATTCTTGTTCTTTTTTAAATCTCTCTTGTTTATCTTTGCTTGCTTCATATCCCCGACTTTTACTTTCGTAATGCATTACTTCTACATTTGACAGGCATACATTATAGTATCCTTGGTTTAATATTTTTAAATTTAAATCAACATCGTTTAAAGCGACTTTTAAGTTCTCGTCAAAACCTTTAACTTGTAAAAATTTTTCTTTTTTTATCATGAGACATGCGGCAGTTACAGCGGTATAGTTATAAGGCATAACTAATCTTCCAAATAAGCCGTTGTCCTGATAACTATTTGCAACATAAATATGTCCCGCGACGCCACCAAAGCCTAAGACAACGCCGGCATGTTGAACTAGTTTATCTGGATATAACAATTTGGCACCAACGCAACCAACATGTTCTTGAGCCGCATACCCTACCATCCACTCTAGCGTATCTTCTTGAATGATTTTGGTATCATTGTTTAAAAAAAGTAAATATTCTCCCCTAGCGTGTTTAACGCCTTCATTATTTAAGGCTGAATAATTAAATTCTTTATCAATACGAATTACTTTAAAGTTTTTCTTTTTTTGATATTCCAAAAATAAATCCTTAGTTTCTTTTTCACAGCTACCATTATCAATTACAATTATTTCAAAGTTTGAATAAGTATTTTTTTGATATAAAGATTCGAAACATCTTCTACTTATTTTCGCCTGGTCTCTCATGGGGATGATAATACTTACTAATGGTTTATTTGTCCAATATTTTACTAAATAAGTACTTACTCTTTTATTATCGATAACTTCTCCTTTGATCCCTCTTCTCTTTAAACTATCTTCTAAGGCTTTTTTTCCAGCAAGATAAGCATAACTTTTATTTCCTAAATATCCTGCTGTTGAGGTAGCCGTTTGACGCCAGTGGTATAAAACTTTTTCAATATGATAAATTTCTTTTGTTTCTTCCGTTATCCGAAGGAAAAGGTCGTAGTCTTGACTGCCATCGTAAGCCTTTCTAAAGCCACCTATTTTTCTGACTAAACTTGTTCTTAGGACACATAGATGACAGATATAATTCACTCCCATTAGGGTATCTGGAGAATAATCTGGTTTGAAGTGGGGTTCCATATAATTTCCCTTAAAGTCGATTTTGTCTTCATCACTATAAATCATATCCAGTTTTTTATTTTGGTTTAGGGCCTCTACAACGTAATACAAACTATCTTTTTCAATAGTATCATCGTTATCAATTAAGGCGATAAATTCTCCTTTAGCAAGAGAAATTGCGGTATTAGAAGCCTCACTGATGTGCCCATTTTTTTTGCGATAAGCAACATGAATTTGGTCGTATTTTTGTTCATATTCTTTTAATACTTCGATAGTCTCTTCTAGGGTAGAATGATCATCACTAATACATATCTCAAAGTTATCATAACTTTGGTTTAGTAGGCTATCTAAGCATTCTTTTAGTAGGGGTTTTGAAACGTTATAAGTTGGGATGATAAAACTAATTAAGGGGCGATATTTTAATTCTTTTCTTTCTATATTTTTTCTTTGTTCTTCTAAATATTTTAAATAAGAAGATTGATTTAAAAATAAATTAGAAACTCCCCCTCCTCTTTTTAGGGCAACAAAAAATGATTTTAAATATTGCTTCATAATCCGAGGTGGAATTAAAAAATGATGACGATACCAAGCAAAATAGATGGCTTTTTTACTTAAATATAAAAATTTTTCTATTTTTGAAAACACTTTTCTTTGTAAAAAACTTTGTTTCTTTTTTTCTTCCATAACAATCCCTCTTATTTCATTATTTTTTGATAACTTTCTACAATTTTATCCCAGGTAAAGTTTTCCTTAATATGTTTTTTTGCTTTAGGAGAAAGTTCTTCTTTCTTATCATTTAGTAATTTCGTATCATCTAGTATTTTGGTTAGGCTATTTTTTTCTTTAAAGTAAAGTGCATTATCCTCTCCGATATCATGATTAAAACAAACATCGTATAAAATATTTAAATCAGTTAAGGATAAGGCCTCTATTAAGCTAGGATTCGTTCCGCCTACTGAATGTCCATGGATATAGAGATAAGCATTTTTTCGAATGGTTGCCAGTTTAATTTGGTCATATACCCCATCAATAAAAATGATTCTTTTATCGCGTTCGCATCCTGTTATTTTTAATAGGTCAGAGTAATAATTACTACTACTCAGATTGGTAATAATCACCAATTTTTTCTTGATTTTACTCTTCATAAATTCTTCTATTACCAACTCATAATTATTCTCAGGAACGCATCTTCCTACCATCAAAAGATAGTCATCTTTTTTTAAGTGATACTCTTTTAAAATTTTTTCTTCATCAATTTTGGTAAAATCATAAAAATTGGTTCCATAGGCAATGTACGTTGTTTTTGCTTTTTTGTACTTTTTTTGAATATATGCCTCAATGCCTAGGCCGTCACAGACAACTAAATCGGCATTTCTTATCATCGACCACTCGGATAGCAAAAAACACCACTGAATGATTTTGTTCCACTTACTTCTTAAGTGTTCTAATCCATCAGGATTGATATAAATTTTGATTTGGTATTTTTTTCTTAGGCTATGATTAAACGCTAGTAAGGGTCCTAATTTTAGACCTAGAATATAAATATATGCATTCATTATTTTATTTTTTTTAATATAACTAAGCGTACTTAAATAGGACTTTATGGTATAAAAAAACATTTTAGCACTACTATTTGTCTTGATATAAAAATAATAAATAAATAAATGATTGTTTATTTTTTTTAACTGTTTATTTTTTTTCTTATCGCAGGTTAGCTCTCCTACATAAATTGTGGTATCTTTATCGTGATAGTGGTCAACTAAATTGGTAACGAAAGTTTCCCAACCTCCATATTTGGCTTGATAGCCTCTTGAACCTAAAATAAAAATATTCTTCATGTTTTTCCTTCTTTCTAGATAATAACTAAATCAATTATATCAAAAAAAAACATAATCTTCTATACTAGACTATGTTTTTTTTAAATTTTTTAGATAGCTGTATAGCCACCATCAATCGGTAAAATAGCACCAGTTACATAACTTGCCTCATCACTTGCTAAGAAAATAGCACCGGCATTAAGTTCTCCTTCACGTCCATATCTTCCAACTGGAACAGTTGCTTTCATATAATTGGTAAATTCTTCGGTAATTAAAGTATCGTGCGTAAGTTCTGTATCAAAATATCCAGGACAAATGGCATTACAAGTAATATTATATTTAGCAAGTTCTGCACTAACCGCTCTTGTAAAATTAATTACTCCACCTTTAGAAGAATGATAAGCAATGGTTCCCATGGCCATATTTCCAACCATTCCATACATGGAAGCAATATTAATAATACGACCATAATGATTTTTTTTCATTAAGTTTCCAAATTCTCTCGTTACATAAAAGACACTATTTAAATCGGTATCAATGGTAAACTGCCATTCCTCATCTGTCATTTCTAATACGCCATTATTCTTAGCAGAACCAGCACAATTTACTAGGATATCACATTTATGAAAAACATCTTCTACTTGTAAGGCAGCATTTTTAATAGAGGAAACATCCGTAACATCACATTCAATTGCTAAACATTTTCTGCCCATTTCTTCAATTTGCTTTTTTACTTCTTCTAATTTTTGAATTCTTCTAGCCATAATAACGACATCAGATCCTTGCTTTGCAAACGCAATAGACATTTGTCTTCCCAGTCCACTAGATGCTCCAGTAATAACAGCGACTCTTCCTGTTAAATCAAACATAATCTTCCTCTCTCCTTTCAAAGGATATTTCTATCCTCTTATAAGATTTTACCAAAAGAAGAAATTTATTTCAATCTTTATTGATATTTATTCGCAAGTATCATGAATCAATTTTTTTTAAAATCGCTCCACTTTTATTTTGGTAAAGAATTTCATACTTATTCATCACTCTATTAGGAAGCATTTTATCATAAAAATAGATAAGACAGGGATGTTCAATATTACCAAAATATTCTAAATCAATATTTTCTTGATTTAATCCATCTTGATTCTTTTTATCATAGTAAGATAGAGGAATGGTATCGGTAATTGCATAAAACCAATAATTTCTAAGTTTTTTTCCTGAATTTACAAATTCATGATTAAGGGTACAAATATTTTGATAATCCTTACTCTTTTCAATTAAAAGTAGTTCATCTTCATTAATTAGGGTTCTATTTTGATTAAAGCTATAAGCATTCCAGTTATAAACATTTAATTTAGATAATATTTTCGTCAATGGATTATCATCCATTCCTCTAATGATAATCATACTTTCTAAGAGAAGAAAGGTTAAAATAACAATATAATTCTTTCTTTTTTCAAGCTTTATTCCTAAATATAAAATAACAAAAATAGAATATAAGTAAAATAATTTGTGGAAGTAATATTCTCCTGATAATCTAAAGATAAACAAGACAAAAAAGATAGCAATATAGAAAGTAATAAAATAAAAGTTTAAATAAAAATAAGTACTTTCCTTTATATCCTTCTTAAAATGAAAAATTAGATAACTAAAAAAGAAAATAAAGAAATAAGATGGTGTCATATTATCATAGATATAGCCATTTAAACTAACTGCTGAAATTACGCCTCCTTTAACTTCGAAAAAAGTGGGGAAAACAAAATAGAAGAATCCAAAACAAAATGGCAAAATCAGAGTTAGTATTCCATAGAGTAGCATGGTCTTCTTCTCGATTTTTTTCTCTTTACATAAAACAATATAGTAAACTCCTAATGCCAAATAAATACAAGGAACAAATAGGTAATAAGAAAAAAAGAGGGAAAAACATAGAATAAACAAAATTAGTATTTTAAAGATTTTATTTTCTTCCCATGCGCCTTGAAAAGAGATAACCGTTAAAAATAATAAATTAACGACCATCATTCCTAAAGTTAAATAACTAAATCCGAAAATATAACTATTAAAGAGAAAAGAAAAGCTATAAAGAAATGTCAAACAAGCATAATAAAGATAATCTTTTTTCTTTGGGAATACTTGAAATAAAGTACTTAAGAATAGAAGACCTGCAATTGCAAAACTAATGGTATCATGAAGCAAAAATACCAAATAAGGTTTAACAAAAGAAAGAAGACGAATTAAGAAGCCTCCATTGACATAAGAAATTGACATTCCGCGTGGAAAAGCACCATACACCAAATCTTTACTGTTTTTTGCCGTTAAGGTAGATAATGTTTTGGAAAAATGAAGTGCTTGCCGATAATGAATAGAGGCATCTACGGATTCATAATGAATTAATTTTCCACCATGAAATCTTAAATAACCAATTAGCATAAAGAGTAAGAAAAAGAAAAGGAAAAAAAGAAATTCCCGACGAGAAAAAGAATATTTCTGAACTTTCTTTTGTCTTAAAGTAATCATAAGAAGAATCAAGCCAACGCCAATATTTATCATGCCGTAGCGCCAGAAACTACCAGTTTGTCCAAGTAAATACAAAAAATGGACAACAACAATGTTGTAGCAGTAAATTAGACAGACAGAATAAATGCATTCTCTTACAATACTTAAATTTTCCTTCTTCTTAGGAAATAGAAGAAACATTAGAAAAAGAAACAAAAGAGATACTATATAAAATACTCTCATCATAAAAATACCATTTTCATTTTATTCTTCGTGATTTTTCAAATAAAAGCGCCAACTATCTCTAACCATTTCTTCAATACCATATTTTGCCTCAAATCCAAGTTCATCTAAGGCTTTAGAAACATCCGCGTAGCACTTAGCAATATCTCCTGATCTTCTTTCTTTTATCTCATAAGGAATCGCTACATGATTTATCTCTTCAAAACTTTTAACGATCTCAAGAACACTATAACCCCTACCTGTTCCTAAATTGTAAATCAATATGCCTGTATCTTTCATTACTTTAGAAAGCGCCTTAACGTGTCCGATGGCAAGATCTACAACATGAATATAGTCTCTAACTCCCGTTCCATCCGGTGTATCATAATCAGACCCAAAGACATTTAAACAAGGTAATTCTCCACTAGCAACCTTAACAATATAAGGCATAAGATTATTTGGAATTCCATTAGGATTATCTCCGATTAAACCACTCGTATGAGCGCCGATTGGATTAAAGTAACGAAGCATAACAATAGACATTTCTGGATCGGCCACTCCTACATCTTTTAAAATTCGCTCAATCATTAGCTTACTTGTTCCATAAGGATTGGTTGTTCCTCCCGTAGGAGAATCTTCCTTAAATGGTACCTCATTATTCTCACCATAAACCGTTGCACTACTACTAAAAATTATTCTTTTTACCTTAAATTCTCTCATCACCTGAAGAAGTATTAAAGTACTATCTAAATTATTTTGATAGTATTCCAAAGGCTTTTTTACAGATTCTCCTACAGCCTTTAAGCCTGCAAAATGAATCACGGCATCAATTTTATGAGATTTAAAAATACTTCTTAAGAGTTCCTTATCTCTTACATCACCTTCATAAAAAATAGGTTTTTTCTTTGTAATTTCTTCAATTTTAGCAACCACTTCTTTTTTAGAATTCACCAAATTATCAATAATAACACTCTCTACCCCATGATTTAATAATTCTACTACTGTATGGCTTCCAATATAGCCACATCCACCTGTTACTAATACTTTCATTAAATTCCCTCCTATAAAATCTTTCCCTCTTGATAACATGCATAAATATAACTAGGATTTTCATAATACATACTACTATTATAATTATCAATCTCTAAAATAATCCAAGAAGAAAGTACCTTTATTAAATTATCCACATAATATTCTGGACGATTATC
>CAKPBH010000054.1 GCA_934140355.1 uncultured Bacilli bacterium
TATCCATATACATCTTCATCTTCATATGTATCTTGGTCAGCTGTATCCATTCCAAACAAATCCCACACTTTATTCATTAATGCTCCTGACATAAAAAAACCTCCTAAAATACTTTCCTTCGTTATTTACTTTTTAAGTATCTACTTTTTTTGTCATATTGTCAATATTTTTTTACAATGTTTTTATATTTTAATATTTCTGTAATATTTTTGTAATATTTATTTTACTTTGCTTAAATCTGGATTTACTAAAATTTCGTCATATATCGAAATTTTCTTATATGTTGATATCTCTGAATTAGATAGTCCTAATTTTTTTAATTCTTCACTTGTATAAGAATCTACTATTGAATATTTGTCTCCTTGTCTTTTTACTTTTACTAATATTTTGCTTAAATATCCTGCTCTATTTCTTATTACATAATTTAAATCATTTTCTTGTACTATGGCTTGGTTTGGTACTTTTAATCCAGATGCGCTCCACCAAATTAAATCAAAAGTTATTTTTCTATAATTTATTAGTTCTTCAATTTGTTTTTGCACTTTTAGAATTATTACAACTTCATTATTTTCATCCTTTATTAAGTTCGTTATTTCTGCTGAAATTTCAGCATTATTTGAAAGTCTTACTTTAACACTATCTCCTACTTTAGCATTTTGAGCTTCTTCTGATGAACTTATTGTTGCTATGTAACATTCGAAGTTATCTATTACTTTTCCACATTCTTCATTAGATGCTACAATTTTTCCTGTATTTAAATTTAAGCTTTCAAGATATTCTTTATTTAATGAGCTAAAATTGTCTGGCGTTAATGTTTCTTCTAGTCCATCTACCCTATATGATACAATTCCACTCATCGGTGCTTTAACATATTCTGCTCCTGAATTAAGTTCTGTTTCATATTTTTTTCTTTCTTCAATTAATTTTCTTAAATATGAACCTTGTGGACTTGCCTCACCTGCTATTTTAGCCTTTTTACTAACTAGACTTTCTATTTCTTTTTTATATTCTGTCAATTTTGAAATATCATTTACTTTATTTATATCTTGTATTTTATCATCTATCTGATTTTCCAAAATTTTGGCATCTGATGTAAAAACACCTTCTTCTTGCGACATTGCGTCTTGTATTTTAACATCTAAATCAGCTATTTTTTGTTTTAAGTTTTCTTCATTTGTGCTATAGTATCTAAATATATTTTCATTTACTGCTGCTCTTGAACCTTCTCCTATTATTTGTTCCATTCCATTTTTATAATTTTCGCCTTTTACAACTTTCTCATTTCTAATTACATACCCTATATCTGTCTCTTCTTTATATAATTTTCCATTTTCCACTGTAAATACATTTGTTGGCTGTTTTATTAATAAATAAATAATGTAAAACAAATATATAAGTAACATAACACCAGCAATATATATAACTAACACTTTCTTTTTGTTCTTTACTTTTTTACCTTCTGTTTGTTTATTCAATTTAAACCCTCCAAAATAATTTGTAGATTATTTTGTACTGTATTTTCTGTATCTAACCAAATTGTTTGTTTATTCTTTTTAAACCATGTCATTTGTCTTTTTGCATATCTTCTTGTTTCTTGTTTTATTTTTTCTATCATTTCTTCTTTGGTTAAATCTCCATTTAAATATTCTACTACTTCTTTATAACCTAATCCCTGCATTGCTGTTGGGAATTTCTTATATTTATTATATATATTTTCAACTTCTTCTATTAATCCTTGCTCTATCATCAAGTCAACTCTTAAATTTATTCTTTCATATAATTTTTCTCTTGGCATATTTAAACCATATACAAGATAATCAAATTCTGGCTCTTTTTCTCTTGATTTTCTTTCTTGTTCTGTTTTGTTATATCCTGTAGCATGATAAATTTCTAAAACTCTAATTATTCTTTTTTTATCATTTTCACTTATTTTTTTCATTGCCTCTGGATCTATTTTTTCAGCTTCCTTATATAAATCTTCTAGACCATTTTCTCCTGCTTGTTTTTCTAATTGTTGTCTATACTTTTCATCAAATTCAATATTTGGATACTCAATTTCATATATTAAACTATCTACATATAATCCTGTTCCACCAACTACAATTGGAACTTTTCCTTTTTCTATAATCTCTCTTATAGCTTTTTTAGCATCTTTTTTATAATCTGCAACACTATATCTTTGCTCAGGTGATATAGTGTCTATCATATAATGTTTTATTCCTTGCATTTCTTCTAAAGTTGGTTTTGCAGTTCCTATATTCATTTCCTTATATATTTGCATAGAATCGCATGAAACAATTTCTCCATCTATTTTTTTAGCTAATTGTATAGATAATGCTGTTTTACCTGATGCTGTTGGACCACATATTACAATTACTTTTTTCTTTTCCATTTGCTAGCCTCATTTCTTTATGTTATTTTACATTTTCACTCTCATTTGATATTTCATTTATTTTATTTGATTTATATACATCTAAAATTCCATTTTGTATATTTTTCATATACCCATTTTCTACAAACATACATATAATAAATATCATTATAATTATACATGATTTTATTTTAAATGTATTTTCATCTTGTTCTTCATTTTTTACTTTCATTATGTTTTTTATTGCTATTGGAATAAAAAATACATTTAATCCTGTAAATAATCTAACAATAATTTTTCCTACATTATTTTTCATTTCCACATTTTCATAATTTATAGTTCCTTTAGAGATTGCAAATATAATATTTGTTACTATATACATTAGCATTAATCCTATTAATATAACAATTACTTTTTTGTTTTTTTCTAAATCCTCTAAGTTTTGCCATATCCAAGCTATTCCTATTAAATATATAACTATTATAATTAAATTAATAAATATTGCCATCTTTTCTCCTTATTATTTTCTTGCAAATTTTCTTTCTATATCATATTTTGTCATTTTTATAACCGTTGGTCTTCCGTGTGGACATGTAAATGGGTTTGGCAAACTCAATAATTGTTCCATTAATTTTTCTACTTCTTCTGGTGTTAATGCCATATTTGCTTTTACAGCAGATTTGCATGCTACTGTTGCAATAAATTTTTCTTCTTTTTCTTGTTTTGCCGTTCTTGCAACTGTATTTATCTCGTCTAATGTTTCTAAAAATAGTTCTTTTGTATCCAAATCAATACATACATTTGGAACACCTGTTAATTTTATTGTATTTTCTCCAAATTCTTCTAAACTGAATCCTGCTTTTTCAAAAATATCCATATTTTCTTTAGCAATATCCATTTCTTTGTGTGTTAAAGTTATTACATCTGGCAACAATAGTAGCTGAGAGTCTTTTTCTTCATTGCTATAATAGTTTTTCTTTACTTTTTCATACATTATTCTTTCATGTGCCGCATGTTGATCTAATATATACATCTCATCTTTTAGTTCTAATATTATATATGTTTTAAAAACTATTCCCACAAATTTATAATCTGGTTTTTGAAGTTTTTCTTCTTTTTCAAAAATTGAAACATTATCTTTTATTAAATCTATTGCACTGTTTCCTTTTTTGCTTTCTTGTTCTTTTATTGGTGCTCTTCCAAATAATTTTGTGTACATTTCATCAAAATCTTCTGAAACCACTTTAGTATTATCATCAAGTTGTCCGATTTTTTCTTTTATTTCTCCAAATTCTTGTTTAAGTTCTGGATTATCTAAATTTTCTATAACTTCATTTATTTGGTCTATTTTTTGTTTTTGTTCTTCTTTTTCTTGCTCAGTTAATACTACTTTTTTTTCTGAATTTTCTTCAGCTTTTATATTTGCATCTAATTGTTCTGGTTTTGCACTTTCGTTTTTGTTTTCAACTTCTTCTGCTTCTTTACTTTCTATATTTTCTTGTGCTTGTATTTTTATAGTATTAGCAACATTTTCTTGATTGTCCTCTATTTTTTTTTCTGTTTGGGTTTCACTTTTTTCTATATTATTAACTGTATTATTTTCTTTTCCATATGTACTACTTTCTTCATTAAGTTTTATTATTCCTGTAGTATTATTATTACTAATCTCATTTTCTATTTTTTGTTTCATTTCTCTTAGTTTTTCTAAAACATCTGTAGTATCTATTGGTTTACCTGATGCTTTCTCTAATGTATTATTTTTATATACATCTTCTATTATATTATTTGTTTTTATTTTACTTTCTTGCTCATTATATTCTTCTATCTCTTTTTCATGTTGTTTTCTAAAACCAAATAATCCATTTTGAGAATTTTCTTTTTTAGATTCTCTTAAATTTCTCAATCTTTCTTCAAAACTTACTGCACTTCTATCTATTCTATTTTTGTTTTCTTCTATTTCTTTTACTGGATCTTTTACCAATTCTGATTTAAGTAATATGTCTTTTATTGCATGATATACAGCTTGAAAAACTTTATTTTCTTCTTGGAATCTAACTTCCAATTTGGCAGGATGTACGTTTACATCGACTTTAGCCGGATTCATTTTTAAGTTTAATATTACAAATCCAAATTTTCCAATTGGTATTAAGCCTTTATATGCTTGCTCTGTTGCTGATGTTAATGTTTTATCTTTTATATATCTTTTATTAACAAAAAATAGTTGGTTAGTTCTATTTGATCTTGCAATTTCTGGTTTTCCTATAACTCCGCTTATTTCTATATCTTCAAAATTATATGAAACTTCCATTATTCCATTTGCTATATCTTTTCCATATATGCTGTATACAACATCTTTTAAATTACCATTACCATTTGTTTGTATTACAGTTTTACCTGTACTAATAAGCTTTATTGCTACATTAGGATTTACTAATGCTATTCTAGTTATTACATCTTCAATATATCCTGATTCTGTATAATCTTTTTTTAAGAACTTATATCTAACTGGTGTATTAAAAAATAAATTTCTCACAGTAATAGTTGTTCCTGTTCTACAACCCATTTCTTCTTTTTCAAGTATATCTCCTGCTTCAACAACCACTCTATATCCAATTTCTTGCTCTTGTGTTTTTGAAACAAGTTCTACATTTGCAACAGCTGCTATACTTGCTAACGCTTCACCTCTAAATCCCATAGAAGTTACTGTATCTAAGTCTGCCGCTGACCTAATTTTACTTGTTGCATGTCTTTCAAAGGCAATTTCTAAATCATCTTGTGCTATTCCTTTTCCATTGTCACTTACACGTATAAATGATATTCCTCCGTTTTTTATTTCTACTACAATATTTGTAGCACCTGCATCTATTGAGTTCTCTACCATTTCTTTTACTACTGATGCAGGTCTTTCTATAACTTCTCCTGCTGCTATTTGGTTAATTGTAAGCTCATCTAGTAATACTATTTTTCCCATTTTTTCCTCCGATTTTATCAATTGTATCTTTGGAAATTATTCTATCATAACAGTTTATAAAAATCTAGATTTTTTTTAACTTTTATGATATATCTTTTTTATATTTATTAAATTTATATTATATTATTTGATATTATTCACTTTTTATTAAAATTTAAATTGTTCTATAAAAAGATAGAGCTATGTTTCCATAGCTCCTATAATACTACTAGTTATTTGGCAGGTGTACCAAATCCTGCATCTCTTTTGACCACTAGGGTGTGTGGATGGCACTATTGTCCACTTCAAATAACTTCTTATATTGTATTTATATTATACAGCTTTTATTCACTTTTGTCTAGTTCTCATTCTTCCAAATAATTTTTCCACGATTTTTTATGGTTTGATTCCATGTTCTCTGATTTAATTTCATCATAGTAATTATAGAATTTTTATTATGTTCTTCATCATTTCCTAATGCTAGTTTTATTACAACTCTGCCATTTTTTCCTATATCTTCTATATTTTTTAGATATATCATTGTTTCTTTATGTCTATTATCTTCAATAATATAGTCCGGATTTTCTATTATACTTTTTATATATGTCTTTAATTGTTCATATTCGCTTTCATGAAATACAAGTATATGTTCATATAATCTCTCATTTGTTAATATTACATCTTCAGTAATTATTCTTTTTTCATATTTTCCTAATTTTTTTCTATCTAATTTAGTTATGTATTGCAATTTTCACCTTCTTCATATTAATATCATAAATTTTATATTATGTTTTTAGCTTTATTATATATTTTTTACATACTTATTTCATCTACATTTTTATTCTTTCTATTTCTTCTTCTGTTAATCCTGTTAATTCTCTTACAACTTTTTCATTTACTTTTACATTTAGCATTTTTTTAGCAACTTGCATAACTCCAAGCTTTTGTCCTATTTTTATTCCTTGCTTTTTTCCTCTTTCTCTTATCTCTTTTCTTATTTTCTCTTCTTTAGTTAATTCTACTTTTTTATTTTTCATACAATCGCCTCCACTATTCTTTAATTATTTTTATTATCATTAGTGTTAGAATTATATTAACAAATTGTTTACTTATTATACTTTACATTTTATTATATGCTCAATATTTATTTTTTAGTGTTGGCGGTCATTTATTCTTAATTTGCATTAAGTTTTCTTCTAATTCCATTTATTTCCTTATTTTTTTAAATATTTTATAATTCCAAAAGTTATCCACAGGCAATCTACTATTTTTCCACACATTATATACTTCTTGTAAATTACATTATTCTACAATATTTCTCTACTTATGTTTTATTTCTACAAAATAACAATTACAAATATATTTCAGTTTTATTTCGTTTTTTCCCTATTTTGCTCAATTTTATGGCTATTTTTCTGTATTTTTCTTACTTTTTCTACATATAGCTTTGTTTTTCTTCATTTTTCGTTGTTTTTATTTTACATTCTTATTACAATTATGTAACTTTGTTGTTGTTATGTTACCCTTTTATTGGTTGCTTTTATTATTTATGTTGTGGGTAATGTGCCTGTGGAAACTGTGGATAACTTTGTGAATAACTTAAAATAGTCTCTTTGTGTTCATAAGTTATTCACAGCTGATTTTTGTTTTTTATACTTTGAATTTTATTTTTTATTTGTAAAGTTATTTATGTGTACCTATTTTCGAAGACAAAAATAACTATATTAAACTTCAACGTGTTTAATATAGTTATTCTTTAGGTTGGCTTTTTACAGTGCTACGAGCACCGGACGGAAGCCAGTGCCGTAACTGCTATCACCACTACTACAAACGAAAGAGAACAACCCGGCATTGGAATAATGGTCGAAACCGCCCCCACGTAGAGAAAGCGGACTGTACAACGCTGGAAAGTAAGAGCAGTCTCCTTTCCATGATGTTGAACCGGTTCCGCTAGTAGATGTTTCTCTAATAGCATCGCCAAATATATATTTATTAACATTATAATTTGCTCTACTTT
>CAKPBH010000055.1 GCA_934140355.1 uncultured Bacilli bacterium
AACAAAAAAAAGCTCTCTAAACCCTTATAAAATAAGGGATAGGGAGTTTTTAACCTTCAAAAACTGTCAAACTCAGGTAAAATAGAAGTTATTTTCTTTTCAAAAATCTTCTTTGCAAAGAAAAATAACTTTTTATTTTTACCTATTTTTGATATAATAAACATAGAAAAAAGGTGATTACAATGAAATTAACAAGTGATGACATCAAAAATATCTCAAGTATCAAAGAAGAACCAAGTTGGATGCTAGACTTTCGCCTAAAAGCCTTTGAAACCTTCAAAAATAGCAAAGATCCATCTTTTGGCCCAAGTCTAAATATTGATTATGACAGTATTAATTATTATAAAAAAAGGGAGGAAAAATTAACGAACGATTGGAATAACATATCATGTTCCATTCGTGATGAATTTGATAAACTAGGCGTTATTGATGCCGAAAAAAAATACTTAGATGGAATTGGCGCTCAATACGATAGTGAAGTGATTTATCATAATATGATAAAAGAGTTGGAAGAAAAAAATGTCATCTTCCTAGATACCGATAGTGCACTAAAACAACATCCAGAAATCTTCAAAAAATATTTTAATCAATTAGTAAAATATGATGAAAATAAATTTACAGCATTAAATGGTGCTGTTTGGAGTGGCGGAACATTTATCTATATTCCCCCTCATACCAAATTAGACCGTCCTTTGCAAAGTTATTTTCGAATTAATAGTAAAAATATGGGACAATTTGAACGAACACTAATTATTGTTGATGAAGGTAGCGAACTTCACTACATTGAAGGATGCACAGCACCAACTTATACAGAAGATGCTCTCCACGCTGCTGTCGTAGAAATATTTGTAGAAAAGAATGCAAAATGCAGATATACAACAATTCAAAACTGGTCCAGTGATGTTTATAATTTAGTAACCAAAAGAGCCATTGTTGAAGAAAATGGTTTAATGGAATGGATTGATGGAAATGTTGGTGCAAGAACTAATATGAAATACCCTGCATGTATCCTAAATGGCCCTCATGCTAGAGGAACTTGTATAACAGTAGCTGGCGCTGGAAAAAATCAAATTCAAGATACAGGAGCCAAGATGATTCATTTAGCTCCATACACGAAAAGTAATATTGTCTCAAAATCCATCGCTTCAAATGGAGGTAACGCCACTTATCGTGGCACAGTAAAGATAACCAAAGAAGCACATGACTCCATAGCAAGTGTCAAATGTGATACAATCATTTTAGATAAACTTTCTAAAAGTGATACCATTCCTAATAATATTGTAGCGAATTCAACATCTTTATTAGAACACGAAGCAACAGTTAGCAAAATTAGTGATGACAAACTATTTTATCTCATGAGTAGAGGACTTCCTGAAGAAGCCGCCAAAGAATTAATCATTCTAGGATTTATCAATGAATTTAGAGAAGAATTACCAATGGAGTATGCAGTAGAATTAAATCGATTATTAAAAATCAATATTGAATCTTAAAAGAAGTTATCCCAAAGTTGGGATTTCTTCTTTTTTTATGTCAAATTAATGTAAAATAAATAAACCTCACTTTTTATTTTTAAATGATTAAAACCTAAATTACGCCACCAAAAATACTCATAATATCTTCAATCTGAAAATAACACTTAGTTCCATAGAAGTATTTTTCTTTCCAGTCATCATTAACAAAGGAAACAATAATTTCAAAAATTTGTATCTTATCTAATAGAATGCTATAGTCTTTACTGAAAGGAGGGATAATATGTTGAATCAAGTTGTATTAGTTGGAAGAATTGTCAAGACACCAGAATTAAGAACTACTGAAACTGGCAAAAAAACTGCAACAGTAACTTTAGCCGTTCCAAGAAATTACAAAAACATGAACGGAGAATATGAAACCGATTTTTTAGATTGCACCTTATGGACTAATGTTGCTGAAAATACTACGGAATACTGTCAGTCAGGCGATATGGTAGGCGTTAAAGGAAGAATTCAAACAAGAGTAATTACCAGTGATGATGGAAGCAAAAAGAAAAAAACAGAAATTGTTGCGGAAAAAGTTACCTTTCTAGCCCAATCTCCAAATAATAAAGAAGGAAAAAAAGAAACTAAAAAATCACAAAAATCCATTAAAGAAACCAAGCAAGAGAAGAAAAATTAACCATTCTTCTCTTAATTTATGTAGAATAGTTACGACAATTTGTAAAGTTAATTTGAATAGATTGTATTTAAAAAATCTTTGTGCTAAACTGATATTATGGTGATGGAAATGAGAATATTCAAAAAAGATAAAAATGATAAAATAAAAAAATCAAAAGAAATTATCAAAAAAGAAAAACAAAAAATTAAAGAAGAGAAGAAAAAATTAAAAGCAGAAAAAAGACAAAAATTTAATCAATCAACTCCAGGAAAGGTAATAAATAAAGTATTTTTACCCAAAACTCTTGATAATGAAAATATAACCCTAAAAAATAAAATATTCTCAAGTCTTGGCTACGAACTACTAGGATTTTTAATTTGTTTACTCGTATTATTTTTCTTAAGTGGTGGAAAAAACTTTGTTAAATTGTATCATGATTTACAAAAATTAATCAATGTTTATGATACTGTTACTTCCAATTATTACGGTGATTTAGATAAAAATAAAATGATTGATAAAGCAATCGACTCCATGTTATCTCAAACCGGAGATAACTATACAACTTATACCAATCAAAAAGAAACAAATAGTTTTTTGGAAACTGTCGATGGAACTTATGAAGGAATCGGCTGCATGGTATCCATGGATCAAGAAGGAAATATTATTGTTGTTAGTGTATTTGAAGATGGTCCCGCTAAAAAAGCTGGTATGAAAGAAAAAGATATCATTTTAAAAATAGACGGTAAAGATTATAAAGGAAAAACTAGTGAAGATATGTCTAACTATGTTAAAAATAGCAAGAATAAAACAGTAAAATTAACGATTAAAAGAGAAGGAGAAGAAAAAGAAATAACGATTAATAGAAAAACAGTAGAAGTTCCAAGTGTAGAAAGCAAAATTATTGAACAAGACGGTAAAAAGGTAGGGTACATAGACATCACAGTATTTTCAGGAGTTACCTACGAACAGTTTAAAAATCAACTAGAAAAATTAGAAAAAAAAGGAATCCAAGCTTTAATAATAGACGTTAGAAATGACTCTGGAGGATATTTAACTGCAGTAACAGATATTAGCAGTCTCTTCTTAAAAAAAGGGAAAATAATTTATCAACTCCAAGATGATAAAAAGAAAGAAGTTGTCAAAGACAAAACCAAAGAAAGTAGAAGTTATCCAGTTGCCGTACTAGTTAACTCCGCTAGTGCTTCCGCTTCTGAAATCCTAGCCTCTGCTATCAAAGAAAGCTACGGTGGGTTAGTAGTAGGCACACAAACTTATGGAAAAGGAACTGTTCAAAAAACAAAAAAATTATCAGATGGAAGTATGATTAAATATACAACTCAAAAATGGCTCACTCCAAATGGAAATTGGATTAACGAAAAAGGAGTAACCCCAACTAACGCTATTGAATATGATGTAACCTCAGAACAAGATAAGCAACTTCAAACTGCAACAGAATTATTGTGCAAAAAGATAAAATAAAACTTTATTTATCTAAAAAGATATTTAAAGCTTTTTTTCTTAAAAATTATTATATAAATACATGAAAAATTTATATTATTAACTATAAAATAGAAAAATAGCAATAATACTAGATGAACTAAAATCGTATGAGATATTCTTTGATAAAGAAAAATAAAAAGTAACAAATTACTAATATATTGTCTTTGAGAGTCCAAATTTAACTTTTTAACGTACAAAAATAAATATTTTGTCAATTTATGATATAATAGCCCTATTCGCTGGGGAGGAGTAAAGATATGATAAGATTTATTATATGCGAAGACAATAAAGAATTTTTAATGAGAATTCATAATATTTTAACGAAGGTCATGATGCCTTATAATTTTGAATATAAAATTAATAAATTTACAGAGTATAATAAGGAAGTTCATGAGTTAATTAAGAAAGAAGGAGAAGAAAAAGTATATATTTTAGACATTGAACTTGGTGAAGTATCCGGATTAGAAATTGCTTCAGAAATAAGAGAGGAAGACTTAGATAGTGTTATTTTATTTGTAACAAATCATGGCGAATGTAAAAATGATATATTCTATTCAAGATTATTAGCCATTGATTTTATACCAAAAGATAAAATATGGCCGGATAGACTAGAGGAAACAATTAAGTACATTATAAAAACCATCAATAAGAAAAAAGTACTGATTTATAATTTTAATCGTAATTCTTACAGGATTCCTTTTGATAATATTCTATATATAGAAAAATTACAGGATGCATCAAAATGTGTAATTGTAACAGAAAATGGAGAAAAATTTGAAACCAATATCTCCATTCAAGAATTATTAGAAAAATTAGGAAGAAGCTTCTTTCAATGCCACAAATCATGTATCGTAAATATTGAGAAAATTAAAAAAATAAATTATTCAGAAAACACAATTACATTTTTAAATAATAAAACTGTTTATTTACTTTCAAATAGAAAAAAGAAGGAGTTGAAAGCATATGTGGCAAATTATTAGTACGTATTTAGGTATAGTGATAATGACATTATCTCTAGCAATATATGCAAAAACGGTTTTAGAAAAACGGCCTAAAATTAGTTATTTTCAATTGATAATATTAATTTTGATAGTTTCTGCTTTTCATACGGTTTTGCAATTAAATATTAATGGAACAATAAAAACTATTATAATGTGTGCAGTGAATATAACATTATTTAAATATGCTTTTCAAATCTCATATGAAAAATCAATATTACTTACATTTATGTATATGATAATATTATTAATTCCAGATTTAATAGAAATATTTTTTCTAACAAAAATTTTAGGATTAACCATCAAATACTGCCAGGAATTTTATTCAGGAACAGTATTAGCTAACTTAACTACATCTATTATTTTTTTGGGAATAGTATACGTATGTAAAAGAAAAATCAAAAAAATAGTAGCCATTGAATTAAATAATAGTAAAAAAATAGTTATTTTTTCTATTTTAATTTTTATATGTACTGGTTTATTATTTTATACATTGATAAAGGAATTGAGTTTAAATAATAATGTTTTTTTATACCTACTTGCTATTTTGGTTTTAATTGTTGTACTGCTTAGTTTAATCCAGCAGACAATGATTAATAATAAAATAACAAATGATTATGATAAATTACTTGAATTTATGAAAACTTATGAAGAAGAAATTGAAAATCAAAGAACTATTCGACATGAAACAAAAAATGAATTTTTAGCCATTCGTTCAAAAATATGTGATAAAGAAAAAGAAGAAACTATAATTGATTATATTGACGAAATTCTAGGTGATACATATTCAGTAAAAAATGAAAAATATGCTAAATTTGGTTATTTACCCGCTAATGGGGTAAAAGGTTTATGTTATTTTAAAACACAAAAAGCAGAGGAACAAGGGATTAATGTTTCAATTAATATTTCCAAAAAAATCAAAACTTCTACAATATTTAATTTGAAGACAAAAGAGCAAAGAGATTTTGCTAAAATTCTGGGTGTATTTATTGATAATGCTATTGAAGCAAGTGCTGAATCTAAAGATAAAGAACTTGGAATTGAAGCGTACTCTAATTTGGATAATGAATTTAGAATGATTATTTCAAATACCTATAACAATGATATAGACGAAGAAAAAATAGGAAAAGAAAATTTTACAACAAAAGGAAAAAATCGAGGACATGGACTTTTACTGGTTAATCAAATTGTTCAAAAAAATAATATTTTTAAAACAAAAAGAGAAATTAAAAATAATATTTATAGCCAAACGATTATCATAAAAAAAGCACTTCAATAAAGAGTGCTTTTTGTAATTTATTTTTCAATTAGACTTTTTGGCATTTTTGGCTCATCAATAAACCAAAGATAGCAACCTTTAGTACCAGTGCTAGCGGCACTACCTCCAATCTTTGCTAATAAGTCTGCAATAAAACTCATAATTTTTTCCTCCTTCTTTTTATTCTTTTTATGTAAAATTAATTATTACTAATTAATTCAACATCATTATAATATGTTTTGTAATTATTATAGGGCATTTTGAACACACTATAAGTAGCAGGTAAAATCATTAATACAGCTTCTAACATTCCAAATAATAAATAATTTGTAATACTCTGACCATAATAATAAACAATCAAAAAAGTATATATTAATCCCAAACTGAAACTTAAAAACTTAAATTTCTTTCTCTTTTTTTTGTTGATAATAGGGTGTTTATGTGTATCAGCAGGAGCATAAATCAACAGGAATAAATCACATAAACTAGCAATTATTATCATTTGCCATAGAGGCAATGTTATATATTTGCAAAGTATAGCACCACCCACAAAGAAAGCAAGAGAAGAAATTAAACAATAAATGCTTTTACTTGCATGTATCCCAAAAGCTTGGGATCTAATAATATTATAGGTAATAAGAAGAATAAATACTTCTTTTGTTATTCCTAACACAAATGATATTAAAAAAATAATAATCAATTTAGTAATAGAAAGATACATTACTTCAAGCCCATATACAATAATCTCAATATTATTATCATCATATTTTCCACTATTTTTAAGGATATTTATAGAGGTTTGAATGAATTTTTTTTTCATATTATCACCTACATCTCAAGTATACAAAAAAAAAATTAAATTTAGTAAGTAATAAAATAATATGCAATATTTATTAAAAAAAAGTATAAAAATTAACTATTATATAACTAATGATTACGTTTACAGGACTAATTTGAACTTTTAAGTTTTCCTTAAAATTTACTTGTGATTAAAAAAAATATATGATATAATCCTGAGTTTGACAGTTTTTGAAGGTTAAAAACTCCCTATCCCTTATTTTATAAGGGTTTAGAGAGC
>CAKPBH010000056.1 GCA_934140355.1 uncultured Bacilli bacterium
TATTCTAATAAATTAAAAAAATTTTTTAGCTGGACCCAAACTAAAATTACAAATAAACAAACTAATTCTACTATAAGATATCGCACAAACAATCCAAAAGGGAAAGATGGACTTCGACCTGGCAAGGTAGATTTTGACGAGCCACATCAATATGAAAATTGGGATAATATTAATGTGTTTACCACTGCATTGGGAAAGAAACCTCATCCAAGAAGAACGTATGTTTCAACAAATGGAGACATCAGAGATGGACCATTAGATAATTTAATAGAAAAAAGTGAGTTGATACTTAAGGGAGAAATGAAAGATAATGGATTTCTTCCTTTTATTAATAAATTAGATAATGAGAAAGAAGTTGATGATCCTAAAAATTGGGAGAAAGCTAATCCTTCTTTACCATATTTACCAAATTTAATGGAAGAAATGTTAAAAGAATATGATGACTATAAAATTAATCCAATTGTAAATGCATCTTTCATGACTAAGAGAATGAATATTCCTAAAGAAACTAGTGAATTGATAGTTGCCACTCAAGCAGACATATCAGAAACAAATAAACCAATTCTTAATTTAGATGGTAGCAATTGCGTAGTTGGCTTTGATTTAATGAAAAGAAATGACTTTCTAGCAGCAGGTATTTTAATCAATAAATGGGGATTTTATTATTTTATAACTCATACTTGGGTTTGTAAACAATCAAATGATTGGCATAGAATAAGAGCACCATTAAAAGAATGGGAAGCAATGGGATTATTGACTATCGTTGATGATACCGAGATAGATCCATCTCTAGCCACTTCTTGGGTATTATCAGAGTCAACCAAACATAATTATCATATTTCTGGTATCGCAGCTGATAGTTATAAATACAGTTTGATAAAAAGAGAATTATCAGCTGCAGGATTTGACAAAGTGAAAGAAATTAGACCTAGTGATATTATGCGAAATGCACCAATGATTCAATCTGTTTTACAAACGCATAAATTAATTTGTGGTAATAATCCTCTCTTTAGATGGTCGGTTAATAATACTAAAATGGTTCCAGCTGTAAATAATAATTTTAAATTTGACAAAATAGAACCAAAATCAAGAAAAAATGATCCATTTATGGCATTTGTTCATGCTTTTTGCTTAAGTGAAGAAGTGTTATTAGAATCAAACGAATTAATATTTATGGATACTTTGGTTTATTAGAAAGGCGGTGATTAAAGTGGCAATAATGAATTTTTTGGAAAAGGTCTTTCCTTTGAAATCCACAAAAACAAGTGTTGAAGTAGATACTATATTTGATAGCATGAAAGATGAATTAAAGTGTAAGGAAATGGCTTTTTATATAGCAACATCTTATATTGCAAATACAATTTCAAAATGTGAGTTTAAAGTTTATGAGAATAAAAAAGAAGTAAAAAATGAACTATATTATTCTTTAAATGTTAAAGCAAATCCAAATGATACAGCAAGTAGATTAAAAAATAAAATCATCACAAAACTTTATTATGATGGAGAAGCACTTATATTTCAAGATAAGGAAGGTTCAAATAATTTATTTTGTGCTGATAGTTTTAATCCTCTTAGAAACCCTTTGAAGGGAGATATCTATACACAAATATCACTTAATGATGAAAGTAAAACATTTACTAAAAAAAGTAAAGATGTTTATTACTTTAATCTTGAAAATGATAGTTCATTTCCAAAAGTTAAAAATTTAATTACTGATATGTATGATGATTATCAAGAAATATTATCTTATGCAATTCAAGCATATAAATTAACTAATTCTGAAAAATGGATATTAGAAATAGCGTCAGTTCAAGCAGGAGATAAGGATTTTAATGAGAGATATAAAAAACATATTGAAGGACAATTAGAGAAATTTATTAATAATCCTAAAGCAGTATTTCCTCAGTTTAACGGTTATAACTTAAAGAATGTTTTAAAATCAGATAAGACAGCAGATTCAACTGATATTAGAAATATTAAAAAAGATGTTATGGAAACGGTAGCAGAAGCTTTTAAAATGCCAGTATCAATGTTATATGGTAATATGACAAATGTTAAAGAAATTATTTCTCATTATCTAACCTTTACAATAGATCCAATTGCTAAAATGATTAGTGAAGAATTAACGGCAAAATCATTTACGATAGATGATTGGAAGAAAGGATGTTATATCAAAGTAGATACAACTAATATAAATCATTTAGACATTTTCGAAATAGCATCAGAAGTTGAAAAAACAATTTCGACTGGATTATATTGTATAGATGAAGTAAGAGATAAGTTAGGGGAATCAACTTTAGATACAGATTTTAGTAAGAAGCATTTTATTACTAAGAATTATAGTTTTGCAGAAGATGCTCTCAATGAATTGAAAGGGGGTGATAGTTAGATGAATAAGAAATTTTTTTCACTTGTTGAAAACAAAGAAACAAAATCAGCTGATATTAATATCTTTGGAGATATTACAAGTTGGGACTTTGAAGAGTTAGGAGAGATTAGTGCACATACTTTATCGAAACAACTTGAAGAATTAAATGATGTTGATACTATAAATGTTCATATTTCTAGTTATGGTGGAGAGGTTAAAGAAGGATTAGCAATTTATAATGCTTTAAAAAATCATCACGCAAAGATAAAAACATTTTGTGATGGCTTTGCTTGTTCTATCGCCTCAGTAATTTTTATGGCAGGTGATGAAAGAATAATGAGTAAGTCATCAGCATTAATGATACATAATGCTTGGATGTTTGTTAATGGAAATGCTAATGAACTTAGAAAGCAAGCTGATGATTTAGATAAAATTACTCAATTATCTATTGCTGCTTATATGGAACATTTAACAATTAGCGAAGAAGAATTAAAACAAATGTTAGATAATGAAACGTGGTTACTTTATGATGAATGTTTAGAGTATGGCTTTGCTACATCTGTAATTGGTGATGATAAAAGTAATAAAGTTACTCAAAGCGCCAAGAATTCTATTTACCAAATGATAAAGAAGTTTAAGCAAAAAAATACTGATAAAGAAGTTAATGTAGATGATGAGAATAAAACAAGTGACGATGAGTTTGATAGTGATGACTCAAATGATGAAACAGATACAAATGATGTTTCGGATGAAGATAACAATCAAGAAGAAACAGAAGATATAACTTCAAATGATAAAAAAAATAAAGAAAAAGAAGATAAAGCAACAGAAAAAGTGATTGCTTTTTTTAGTCCTTTAATTAAGGTACTAAATAATGGAGGGAGAAATTAATAATGATAAAAATGATGAATAAAGATATTAGTGCAAGTGCATTAATGAACGCTGTAAAAAGTGGAAATGAAAAAGAAATTGAAAAAGCAATGGAAGAATTTCAAAACGCTATTGCTATGCAAGTAGCAGAGAAGTTTGAAGATATTAAAGAGGAAGCTGACACTGAGATATTATCTCAAAGAGGAATTAGACAGTTAACTTCTAAAGAAAAGAAGTTTTATGAGAAGTGGATTGAGAGTGCTAAATCAAGTAATCCTAAGCAAGCATTTACTGATTTGATTACTGTAGAAGGTATGCCTGAAACTGTTATTGAAGATATTTATAAAGACTTAACAAATGAACATCCTCTATTATCAAAAGTCCATTTTCAAAATGTTGGTTATTTAACTGAGTGGTTGTTAAATGACCATAGTACAACTAACTATGCTTGGGGGGAAATTAATTCAACTATTGCTTCTGAAATTACTAGTGGATTTAAGAAGATTAAATTAGCACAAGGTAAGTTATCAGCATTTATTTTGCTTGCTAAAGATATGTTAGAGTTAGGACCTAACTTCTTAGACGCTTATGTTAGAACTCTATTGAAAGAGGCTATTGCTGTCGGACTAGAGGCAGGTATTGTAAGTGGTAAAGGTGTTAAAGGTGAAATGATTGGTTTAACAAAAAGTATTAAAAAAGGTGTGTCTGTAAACGAATCAACTGGTTATCCAGATAAAGAAGCAATAAAAGTAACTGATTTTACTCCAAAAAATTATGGGGCTTTAGTAGCAAAAATTGTAAAAACAGAAAAAGGAAATTATAGAAAATATAGTGATTTATCAATGATTTGTAATCCTATTGACTATTTAACTAAGATTATGCCAGCTACAACTGTTCAAAATTTAAATGGAACATACACAAATAATATCTTCCCAGTTCCAACTGATATTATTCAAAGTAATGCTATTACTGAAGGCAAAGCAGTATTGTTTGTACCAAGTGATTATTTTATTGGTATGGGAAGTTCTAAAGATGGTGTAATTGAATACAGTGATGAATATAAATTCTTAGAAGATGTAAGAACATATAAAACTAAATTATTTGCTACTGGTAGAGCATATGATGACACTGTTGCGATAGTTTTGGACATCAAAGAATTAGAACCTTTATACATCACTGTTTTAAATAAAGAAGAAACTGTAACTGTATAGTTGCAGTTTTCTCTCTATTAAAAAGAGGTGATTAATTATGGATGCCAAACAAATGGTAACACTTGTTGAAAAAGTCAAAAGAAAATGTTATATAACTGATAATTCAAAACTAATAAATGAACGATTATTAGATATTATTGAAGATGCTATTTTAAAAGTATCAGAATTAATAGGAATAGAAGCTAACTTTGACTTTTCAAAAGCTGGAATAGAATGTGAATTACTAAAAAATTATTGCTTTTACATTTGGAATGATAAGAATATTAAAGAATTTGAAGAAGCATATCTTAGTGACATCTTAAAATTAAGAAATAAATATTTAATTAAAGAGGAAGAAAATGTATAACGATGGTGTTATAGGCATTTATAAATCTAAAGAAAAAACTTCAAGTTTTTCTGCCAAAAAAAACGAAAAAACATTAGCTGATTTAGATTTTATTACTGAAACTTATTTTCATGAAGAAAGTAAAAGACAACAAGATTTATTATTTGCAAACTCTATGAATAAAAGGTTAAATTTAAAAATTAAAGTTCCCTACACAGAAAAAATAAAATCCAATTATAAAGCAATTTATAAAAATTATTTATACGATATTATTTATATTGACTTTTCTAAAGATAAAAAAGAATTATATATCTATTTGGAGGAAGTGAGAAAAGTTGGAATTTAGAGATAAAATTGAAAAAGCTTTAAAAGAAATTGATTCGAAAGTTTTTTACGGAAAAGTTCCAGAGAGTGTTGCTAATGAAGAATGGAATTATTTTGTTTTTGGTAAAAGTACGCTTAAACCAGCAGGAACAAGTAATATATCCTTAGTTGATAATTATTGGATAGGAATTGTTAGAGAGGACTATATTCCTGATGATTTAGTTTATGAAGTTATAGATAAATTAAATTCTCTACCAGGATTAAAATTAACAAGTGATGATGGAGAATATGAATATATTTTTAAAAATAAAACAGATCTTGTTGTAGAAGTTTTAACTTTATCATTTGCGAAAGTAAAAAAGTGTGGTAATTTATGCCAGTAATTAAACAAAATTTTTCTTTAAAATATGATGATATAGAAAAATTAAATAAAGCTTTATTAAAATTTCAAGGTAATAAAGAAAAAACAATAAATAATTGTTTGGAAAAAATAACGTCAAAAAAAATGACAAAAAGTGTTACGAATGAATTGCCTTACTATAACAAACAAAAAGTACAAATACATGCAAAAGATAGTAAGTGGTATGAATTAGAATTTTATAATTTATCATTTGTTTTATCAAATAGTTTAAAAGGAAAAAGAGGAACAAGCTTTTATTATTTATATTATCCTGCCACTGGAAAAGGAAACAGCTATAGAAAGACACCAAATGAGTTCTTTGAAAGAGGTTTTGCCAAGGAGCAAGATAATGCCATAAAGGATTTATTAGAAGCTTTAAATAATGAATTAGAGGAGGAATTAAACAATGACAAATAACAAAGTATTCAGTGAATATGAAATGAAAGAAATATCAATGAAATTTATCGGAGAAGAAACTGCATCAAGGGCAGGCTGTCTTGGTTCCTTAGAAGAAACTTTAGACAGCAAGACTATTACAAAAAAGTGTGAGGGAGTAGAACAAATTGTTGCTGTGAAAGGAACTGGCAAAGGAGAGTTAAAGATATCTATTCACATTCCATATGAAATTTATTTAAAAATGTATGGAATGAAATTATCTAGCTTAATAAAAGGTGTTAATGGTTATGGGCAATCATCGATTCATGGTAAATTTTCAATTACTGGAAAAGTTTATGATGAAGATGGGAATTGTAAACTAAAAGCATATCCAAATTGTATTATTAAAGATGGAATTTCTAGAAAAATTGAAAATGGTAGCGAAGAAGTTGCAGAGATTGATTTAACGGTAGGCGTAAATCCAGATGAAGAAGGATTTGGAATGTATGAAGCACCAGTTGATGATTTAGATACCACTAAAAAAGATGAATTTATCACTAATTGGATGACTAAATTTACTACTGATTTAGTTCATATTCCTGTAGCTTAGGAGGAAATAAAAATGTATATATATATTTTGAAAAAATTTAAAGATGCTCATAATAAGGAAATTTATAAAGCTGATACTATCGTACAAGTATCAGCTTCAAGGTATAAAGAAATAATAAAAAATACAAATGAGTTAAAGAAAAAGAAGAAACTAAATGAAGATTTAGTTAGAGAGGCTACTGAAGAAGAAATCGGAACGTTCTTGGATACTCAACCTATTGAAAATAAAGAAAATCAAACAGAAGATAGTGCAAAAACTATTGAAGAAGAAAAAAAAGTAGAAATTAATAAAAATGATAGGGAGAATGATAAGAATGATAAATAATATAGTAGAAATAAAACTTAACAATAATGAAACTGTTAAGTTGTTTTTGAATTTTAAAATGTTATTGAAAGTTAAAAATAATTATCCTGATGATTATTATGC
>CAKPBH010000057.1 GCA_934140355.1 uncultured Bacilli bacterium
AAAAATATTCTTTTTTCATTGAAAAGAGTATTTTTTTATTATATACTAAAAAAAAGTAGGTGGAGTGATGAGAAAGATAAATAACAAAGGATTTACTTTAGTTGAAGTTTTAGCCGTAATTGCAATTATTGCTCTATTAGGATTAATCGCTGTTCCCGGAGTATTAAATTCAATTCAAAATTCAAAAAAAAGTAGTTATAATATTATGATATCTGATATTAAAATTGCTGGAGAAACTTTATTTGAAGAAATCGAGTATAATGATACCGAACTTTATCAATATAGTGATAATGGCACTAAATTAGATACAAAAGTAACCACAGAAAAAATTAATGCTTCCGAAGAAAACTTATCCATAACTGAAATAAAAACCAATCTCCAAACCTTAGTCAGTAATGGTTTTTTAAAAGGAACCCAAAAAGAAGAAAACGAAAAAAAAATACCAATACTAACCAATCCAAAAAATGATAAAAATATAGGATTTTGTAAAATATCAATTCAAAAAAAAGTTAACCTTTCTACAGGAAAGACAGAATATAAAATAGAAAGTAGTGAAACTCCTGAAGATTGTCCAAAGGATTATTCCTAATCTACACATAAATTAAGTTAAAATAACCTATACTAACAATAGGTGAAAAAGATGAAAACAAAAGATAATTATACCAATATTGTGATTAAAGATGCCAAAAAAGAATTATTTTATAAAATCATTACTTCGGTATTCATAAGAGGTCTTTTACTAATTATCCCAATATTCTGGAGTAATACCATCAATCATTTAAGTGAAGGAGATTATCAAAAAACGTACTCTCTTATCATTGTAATTATCATTATTAGCAGTTTTTATTATATCTGGCAATACCTAAATCAAGTAAGTTGGTTTAGGTTTTATGATAAACTATACCTAGGATATACTTCTTTAATTACCAAAAATAATCATGGCAATATAGGAAAAATTACCCTAGGAGAATACACTAATGTCATGAATACCGATATTGATATTCTTTGTAACTTTTTAGGAAATGGAGTCGCCAGAGTCATTCAAATTTTAGAACTCGTTTTTATCTATTTTTATTTTCTATCGCAAAACGTCTATATCTTTTTAATTACTATCTTAATTTCTAGCTTAATGATTATTTTAATGATTATTTCCAGCAGTCAAATTAAAAACGAAAATATCAAACGAAAAACCTCCTTAGACAAAAAAACCGTCATAGCGCACCAAATTTATGACAAATTAAAAGACAAGACGATAGATGAGGGAATATTCAAAAAATTTCATCAAAGTAATATCGAATATTTAAAGTCAAATAAAAGATTTAATCTCCTTGCAGAGGCCTTAATTTATTTAGTCTTAGGTATCATTGAACTAACCAAATATGGCATTATTATCTATAGCGTTTATTTAATTAGTATTGGGAAAATGGAAGTGGGAACAATTATTTTAGTTTATACTTATTATGATAAAATTATTACCAATTTTGAAGTTTTAGGAACCATTAGCGCCGAATATCAAAGTTTTCTGGTCTCCTTAAAAAGAATCAATAAATTAGGCGAAAACTCTTACTTAGAAAATGATAGATAGAAGGAAAATACTGATTCAGTATTCTTCTTTTATCATAAACAAATAACTAGAAGATAATTATTTCTAAAAAAAGTATTCAAATCTATTGATTATATGATATAATAGACAAAGTTAGAAAAAAGAGGTGTAAAAATGAATATTAGAAATATTGCAATTATAGCCCATGTTGACCATGGAAAAACGACATTAGTTGACCAATTATTAAGAAAATCAGGAACTTTTCGTGAAAACGAAGAAGTAGAAACTAGGGTAATGGATTCAAATGATATCGAAAAAGAAAGAGGAATTACCATCTTAGCCAAAACAACAGCAATCCATTATAATGGATACAAAATTAACATCTTAGACACTCCAGGGCACGCCGACTTTGGTGGAGAAGTAGAAAGAATTATGAATATGGTAGATGGCGTTTTACTAGTAGTGGATGCCTACGAAGGAACTATGCCCCAAACAAGATTTGTCCTAAAAAAAGCCTTAGAAGCAGGAGTTAAGCCAATTGTTATCATCAATAAAGTAGACAAGCCAACGGCTAGAGTTGAAAAAGTAGTAGATGAAGTGCTAGATTTATTCATCGAATTAGGTGCTGACGATGACCAATTAGAATTTAAAACAGCTTATGTTTCTGCCTTAAATGGAACGGCTAGTTTAGACCCAGATATCTCTACCCAACAAGAAAGTTATGATGATATCTTCAAATTAATTATCGATGAAATTCCAGAACCTAAAGTAGGAGCAGATAACCTTTTGCAATTCCAACCAGCCTTACTTGACTATAATGATTTTGTTGGAAGAATTGGAATCGGGAAAATTACAAGCGGCAACATCAAAGTAAACGAAATGGTCTCTTGCGTCAGATTAGATGGAAGCATCAAACAATTTAGAATTCAAAAATTATTTGGTTTTGATGGCCTAAAGAGAATTGAAATTTCCTCTGCTAGTGCTGGTGATATTGTTGCCATTGCCGGTATGCCAGATATCTCTGTTGGAGAAACTGTTTGTAATGTTGGTAAAGAGGAAGCACTACCAATTTTAAGAATAGATGAACCAACGCTAAAAATGACCTTCATGACCAATAATAGTCCTTTTGCTGGAAAAGAAGGGAAATTTGTAACCGCGAGCAAAATTGCAGATCGTCTTTTTAGAGAAACACAAAAGGATGTCAGTCTAAAAGTTGAACAATCCGGAAATGAGTCTTGGACAGTATCTGGTCGCGGCGAACTTCATCTATCCATTTTAATTGAAAATATGCGCCGTGAAGGTTTTGAACTTCAAGTATCTAAACCAGAAGTAATTATCAAAGAAATAGATGGAATAAAATGTGAACCCTATGAAGATTTACAAGTAGAAGTTCCTGAAGCAAGTGTTGGAAATGTAATTGAAGCCCTAGGAAACAGAGGGGCTAAGATGGAAAATATGACCAATGAAAATGAATTAGTTAGACTAAACTATACCATTCCTTCAAGAGGTTTAATTGGCTTCATGACTGACTTTATGACCATGACCAAAGGATATGGGATTATTAATCATACTTTTAAAGAATATGCACCAATTGAAAATGTAAATATTGGCGAAAGAAAACTAGGCGTTTTAGTATCGATGGAAAACGGTAAATCAACAGCCTATAGCATTGGAAACCTAGAAGATAGAGGAATTATGTTTATTGAACCAGGTTGTGATGTCTATGAAGGAATGATTGTCGGCGAATGTAATCGAGAAAATGATTTAGCCGTAAATGTCGTAAAAGGAAAACAATTAACCAATACTCGTGCAGCAGGATCTGATCATACCGTTGTTCTAAAACGCCCACGTCAAATTACTCTAGAATATGCCCTAGAATATATTAACATGGATGAATTAGTCGAAGTAACTCCAGAAAATATCCGTCTTCGTAAAGAAATTTTAAATACAGAATTAAGAAAAAAACGTGATAGTAAGAAATAGAAAAATCTTTACAAAATATTTTATAATTTTAGATTAGTAAGGATAAAGAAATTCTAATGCAGTATATTAGTAATTTCTTTTTCTTTTATCAAAAAAATATGGAAGTATTTTACTAATTGAATGATATTATTTTGTAAATTCAATGATTTATGATGAAACAAGATTAAAAATATGATACAATATTATTGAATACCTAAAATGGTGGTGAGGATATGGACAATATATTTGGACTTGTAATTACAACTTTTTTAATTGCCGTTATTTTATTCTTTTTGACTTTTTTTATTACCAGGAAAAAGACGGGAAAGAAATATAAAGAGTATGTGAACGAGTTAGATGTTGAAAAAAATCAATTGATTAATGTTAAAATTTTATCAGAAATAACAAAGGTTAGAAGTTTAGTAAAAACAGATAATCTAAAACATAAGCTAGATAATTGGGATCAAACATTCCGTTACATTAAAGAAGAAATGTTACCTAAAATTACTGATCAAATTAGTGATGTCGATTTTTTAATCGATAAAAAAGATTATAAAACTGCTGTAAAAAAAATGGCGGGTATCGAAGTAGAAATTGGTGCATTAAGAAGAAAAAGCAAGAAATTAATTGATGAAATCCAAATTATTACCAATTCAGAAGAAAGAAATAGAGCATTGATTACCAAATTAAAAGTAACATATCGTGAATTGCAATCCAAGTTTAATCGCTGTGAAAAAGAATATGGAGAATTAACCGAGGTAATTCAGAAAGAATTTGAAAAAATTGACAATCAGTTTATTGAATTTGAAAATGCTATGGAAAATAATGATTATGTACATGTAGAAGAAATTGTAATTCAAATAGAAGAACAACTTGAAAACTTAAAAAATATCTTACAAAATATTCCATCTAGTTTATTAATGGCAACAGTTTTAATTCCAAGGAAAGTAGAGGAAGCTAAGGTTGCTTATTCAAGAATGATTCGTGATGGATACCCTCTCGATTATTTAAATGTGGAATATAACTTAAGTGAAATTGATAAAAAAGTCGCAAGAATTATAGAAAATCTAAAAAAACTTGAAATCAAAGATGCAGATATTGAATTAAAAACGATATTGGAATATTTCAATTCTTTGTTTCGAGATTTTGATAAAGAAAGGGAATGTAAAGATAATTTTAAGGAAGGCTGTAAAAAGTTTCGCTATAAATTAGAAAAAGTAAACAAAGTTGTTTACGATATATATATTCAAATTGATGACATTAAAGTAACCTATGATCTAACTGAAGAAGAAATGAATCGCTTTAGCTCTTTAAATAGAAATTTAGAAGTAATTAACGAAGATTTTAAATTATTATTAGATCAGGGAAAATCAAAAACTTTTGCTTATTCTAAATTAATGAATGAATTAGATGGATTAGGAATAAAATTATCACGTTTACAAGATGACTTAGATTATCAACTAAAATCAATTACGAGTATGCAAGATGATGAATTTAGAGCAAAAGATCAATTAAATACAATAGAAGATTTACTACACAAAGCAAAAATGAAATTAAAGGATTATAAATTACCAGTAATACCTAGTAGTTATTACGTGGAATTAAAAGAAGCACAAGACGCTATTCGTGAAATAGTGAGGGAATTAGACAAAAAACCTATAGTAATAAAAATTTTGAATATAAGAGTAGATACAGCGAGGGATTTAGTTTTTAAGATCTATAATAAAACAAATGATATGATAAAAGTTTCCACGTTGAGTGAAAAGATGATTCTTTATGGAAATAGATATCGCAGTGTTTATCCCGAAGTAGAACAAGGGTTGGAGCAAGCAACTGCATTGTTTTATAAAGGGCAATATGAAAAATCACTAGAAAAATCAATTCAAGCGATTCAAAGTGTTGAAAAAAATCCTTTAGAAAAATTATCAAAATAACTTTTAAGGGAATAACTTAAAAGTTTTTCTTATGCAAAATACAATTAAAACTATCAAATTTAATATTTCTTTTGGAAATGATATTAATTTTGGCATCTAACATAAAAGATAATCAAAAAACTTTGTAACAAAAAGTTTGGGGGATTTCTATAAATAACTTTACTTTTTCTTTAATTTATGATACCCTCTTAATATAGGCTAAAGAATAATAAGGGAGGAACTTATCTTATGAGTTTTATAGATTTTTTATTAAAATATTATATATGGATTTTAGGGGTACTAATTTTACTAATTTTAATAGTAATTGGAATATTAGTTGATTCTAAAAGTAAAGATCAATCGCCATCTAAAACGAAAAAAAAGGACAAAAAGAAAGATAAGACAGCTGTTGAAAATGAGGCTACTGCGGCATCTGCTCCACTAAAAGAAGAAGATAGTTTAAGTATGAACACTATTCCTTCAATGGAAAATGTTTCTCTAGGAAATGGAAACGGAGTTCAGAATGCAATAGAAGGTAATGTCAATCCGTTACAAACGATTGCCAACCCCTCAGCAACAATGACAATGAATTCAGTGGTAGAACAGGCACAAGGTATAAATTCAGTGCCACCAGTAAATCCAGCAATGGAACAGGCACAAAGCATAAATCCAGTTCCATCAGTAAATCCAGTAATGGAACAACCACAAAGCATGAATCCAGTGCCACCGGTGAACCCAGTAATGGAACAACCACAAAGCATAAATCCAGTTCCCACGGTAAATCCGGTAATGGAACAACCACAAAGCATAAATCCAGTTCCCACGGTAAATCCGGTAATGGAACAACCGCAAAGCATAAATCCAGTTCCATCAGTAAATCCGGTAATGGAACAGACCCAAAGCATAAATCCAGTTCCACCGGTAAATCCGGTAATGGAACAAGCACAAAGCATAAATCCAGTTCCATCAGTAAATCCGGTAATGGAACAGCCGCAAAGCATAAATCCAGTTCCATCAGTAAA
>CAKPBH010000058.1 GCA_934140355.1 uncultured Bacilli bacterium
AACAGAATGAAAGCTGTTGCTTCTGTAACATTCGATAACGAATTCGCAGTTCACGATATCAAAGTTATCGAAAGCCAAAATGGATTATTCATAGCTATGCCAAGCAGAAAAACTCCAAACGGAGAATTCAAAGATATAGCTCATCCAATTAATGCTGAAACAAGAGAGAAGATTCAAAAAGCTATTTTAGAAGCTTATGAAGCTCCAGAAACAGAAGAATCAGCAGAATAATATAAAAAGAAAAAACACCTTATTATAAAATAAGGTGTTTTTTCTATATTAAGAGTATAAAAATAAAAAATAATTGAAAAAGTCAAAGTTGCATGTTATAATAATTATTGCAACTATTAACAGTATAATAAAGTCTTCGGTATAAAATTTTAGAGGAGGAGTAAAAATGAGACTTGCGAAAAGAGGAGAAAAATTTTTAAGGAATGTTATATTTAATGACAAATTTGCATTGGTTAGTATACGGAAACCTGAAGTAAAGAAAGTTACTATAATTGGTCCTGGAATGCCATTTGTAACTTTAAATGAAAAAAATGAAGTATCTGGCTTAAAAATAACTTGTGGACAGTTATTAGAAGAGGATGATTGGCCAACTCTAAGAGGTTGGGTAGTAGCATTCTATGAAACTAAAAATGGAAAAAGAGAATCCATAAAAAGTCAGGCTAAACAATTAGCAGAAATATTAGAAAGTGAGGAATTTTCTGAGATAGATACTATTGAGCTAATTGGAGTGGGCAAAATTGGACTCTTGTTTCTAATCACTTCACAATATGTAGAAAGAAGATTACATATAGCGACAATTGGGCTGAAACTATGTATGCCATATTTAGAATATACTTATTGTGATAAAGAAAGTCTAGAAGAATTAAATCCATTTGTAAGAAATAAATATAAAGAAAAACTACTTAGAAATGTCAATTTTGAAAATATAGCAATCAAACACAATTGGATAGATTTTGAAGAAGAAGACTTAATAGAAACATGTACAATAACATGTACAATGTTGTGGTTAGTAAAAATAATAAATAGAAAGTTAAAATCGAACGGTGGTAGCAAGATTCAAGATATAATAGACAAGAATTTTTTTGTAGAAACCCAATATAGTGATATATTGACAGAGGTTTATCATTATTTCCAAAGATAGCAAGCTAAAATAAAAACTGGGTAAATACCCAGTTTTTTATGTATAAAACTTGAAAATAAATAAAAAACAATGTAAAATAGTATAGACAAAATAGAGAATAATTAAATACTAGGAAAGGACAAGAAAAATGTTTTTAATTGTAGGACTAGGTAATCCAGAAGAAGAATATAGTAACACAAGACACAATATGGGATTTGATACAATAAATAAATTAGCTAATGAATATAATATAAAAATAAATAAAAATAAATTCAAAGGACTATGTGGAAGTGGTATAATAGAAAATGAAAAAGTTATATTATTAAAGCCACAAACATATATGAATTTAAGTGGGGAAAGCATAAAAGAGGCAATGACTTTTTATAAAATAAAAAGTGAAAATATAATAGTAATTTATGATGATATAGATATTGAACCAGGAATAATAAAAATAAGAAAAAAAGGAGGACCTGGGGGACATAATGGAATGAAATCTGTTATATCAGAAATAGATACACAAAATTTTCCTAGAATACGTATAGGAATTGGAAAACCTGAAAACAAAGGACAACTTATAGAATATGTAATAGGAAAAATGCCACAAACAGATAAAGATATATTAGAAAAAGCAACAACACTAGGAAAAGAAGCTATACTAGAAATTATAAAAAATGGCGTAGATATAGCAATGAATAAATTTAATTAAAATAAGCAATTAAAGTTGTACATTAAGAAAGGATAAAAAAATGACAGAGATATTTATACAAAAAAGTAATGATAAAAGAGAAATTGCTCTTGTAGAAGAAGATAAATTAATAGAATATTATGAAGAAAACGAAAATTCAAATAGAAATGAAGGAAACATTTATATAGGAATAGTAAGAGATATAATAAAAGGTATGGAAGCAGCATTTGTTGATATAGGAACAAATAAAAATAGTTTTATACATTTAAAAGATATATTACCTAAAGTAGATGAAACTAAAACTCATGAAGAACAAAAATTAGAGATTACTGATGTAATAAAACCAAAACAAAAAATATTAGTACAAGTAAAGAAAGACAGTAACTCTAAAAAAGGAGCTAGAGTATCAACACATATAAATTTACCAAGCAAATATATAGTGTTAATGCCAAACACAGATATAATAACAGTTTCACAAAAAATAGAAGATAAAAAAGAACAACAAAGACTAATTAAACTTGTAAAAAACAACTTAAGTGAAGGAAATGGAGCTATTATAAGAACATTAGCAGAAGGTAAAGAACAAGAAATTATAGATGACATTAAAAAAATTGAGAAAGTATGGAGAAATATTACACAAACAAGTATAGATCCAGAAGAAAACAAAGCAAAATTATTATATAAAAGTAAAGATATATTAGAAAAAATATTAATGGATTTAATGGATGAAAATATATCAAGAATAGTTGTCAATAGTCAGGCAGAAAAAAGTAGAATAGAAAAAATGCTAAATGAAAATAAAGAATACAAAAATATTAAAGTAGAACTAAAAAAACAGAAAGATATATTAGAAATATATGATTTAAGAAAACAAGTAGAAAAAAGTGAAAATAGAAAAGTATGGTTAAAATGTGGAGGATTTATAACTATTGATAATACTGAAGCATTAACAGCAATAGATGTAAATACAGGTAAATTTACTGGAACAAATAATGATTTGCAACAAACCATATTAAAGGTAAATGAAGAAGCAACAATAGAAATAGCTAAACAACTTAGATTAAGAGATATAGGCGGAATAATTATAGTAGATTATATAGATATGGCAAAAGAGCAAGATAAACAAAATATATTAGATCTAATGAAAAAAGAGCTAAAAAATGATAGAGCAAAAACTCAAGTAGAAGGATTTACAAAATTAGATTTAATGGAATTAACAAGAAAACATATTTGTAGCCATAAAGAATAATTTATCTAGAATAGATGTACCTTTGGAAAGGAAAGAAATATAAAAATGAATGTAGGATTTATATCATTAGGATGTAGTAAAAATCTAATAGACACAGAAGCGGTAATAGGAGAATTTAAGGAACATAAATTTACAATAGTAAATGATGCAAGTAAGGCAGACATAATAGTAGTAAATACATGTGGATTTATTGACTCAGCAAAAGAAGAAGCAATAAAAACAATATTAGAAATGGCAGACTATAAGCAAAAAAGATGTAAATATCTAATAGCTATGGGATGTTTAGTACAAAGATATTATAAAGATTTAAAAAAAGCAATTCCAGAAGTAGATTTATGGATAAAATTAGACGAATATGATCATTTGTGGGACAAGATAGAAGATTTAGTAAAAAGAGATATTGTAGAAAAATCTAAAACCAAAACAAGTACGCAAATTACTAAAATAGAACCAATGCCAATGTTTGAACAACATAATTTTATGAATAGAACAATAACAACAGGAAAAAATTATGCATATTTAAAAATTGGTGAAGGATGTAGTAATAGATGTACATATTGTGCTATTCCATATATAAGAGGACCATTTGTTAGCAGAAAAAAAGAAGACATTTTAGAAGAAGCAAAAAAATTAGCTAAAGATGGAATAAAAGAATTAATTGTTATCGCGCAAGATACAACAAAATATGGAGAAGATATCTATGGTGAAAATAAATTAGCTGAGCTATTAGAAGAATTAAGCAATATAGACGAAATAAAATGGATAAGATTTTTATATTCATATCCAGAAGGAATAACAGATGAATTAATAAATGTAGTTGCTAATAATTCTAAAATTGCAAAATATTTTGATATACCAATTCAACATATATCTGATACAGTCTTAAAAAGAATGAATAGAAGAACAAACAAAAAACAAATAACAAGCTTAATTAAAAAAATAAGAAAAGCTATACCAGATGTAACAATTAGAACTACATTAATTGTAGGTTTCCCAGGAGAAACTAAAGAAGATTTTAAAGAATTAGAAGATTTTGTAAAAGAAACAAAATTTGATAAATTAGGTGCTTTCCAATATTCAAAAGAAGAAGGAACACCAGCTGCTAAATTACCAGACCAAATACATGGAAATACAAAAAAAGCAAGATATAATAAAATAATGTCAGAACAACAAAAAATTTCAAATGATATACTAAAAAATAAGATTGGAAAAAAATGTGAAGTATTAATTGAAGAAACATCATTTGACAATAAATTTTATATAGGAAGAACAATGCAAGATGTACCAGAAATAGATGGACTTGTTTATATTAAAAATGATGGACAAGAAAATATCTTAAACACTTTTGTGAAATGTGAAGTTATAGATGTAAAAAATTATGATTTAATAGCAAAAATTGTGTAATTTCATTTTTAAAGGAAGAGGAAAAATATGAGAATATATTTAGAAAATGGAGAGTTAGCTGAAATAACAGTAAAACAAGGAAAAAATGAACATATTTATGAGTATTATATAGGAAGTATAAAAATTGGTGTATTAAATGATGAAATAATGGAAAATAATATATTAATACTAGAAGATTCAATAAAAGAACCAAAAATTGCAGAAGAAATAAAAGAAGCAATAAACGGCTTACCAAGAGAAGATATATTACAAGAACTAGAAGAAAATAAAGATATTGAAGATTATATAAACGAAAAATATGGTGAACAAGAAAAAATAAAAGAAATCAGAAAAATAGAATTAAATGGAAATAAAGCAAAAATTAAAGAAAATAAAGATAAAGACAAAAGCAATGAAGAAAGTGAATTAACAGAAAAGATTGTTACTACAGATGATGTTAAAATAAAACAAACCATAGATTTAGATGAAAGAGCTAATGATATGCAAGATGTAAAAAAATGGCTAGGCGGAAAAATACCCAAAGACGTAGAAAAAGTAGGTGTAGTAGAAAGCTCTGACATGAGAGAATATGGAGGGAAAAATACAACAAGATATTCATTACTTACAATAAGTAAATCTGGACGAGTAGAACCATTGGAAAAATATATTCCACAATTAAAACAAAGGACTGCAGATGGAAATAATCCAAGAGAAGAAAGTTATCAGGTAAGAACAGATGGAAGTGTAGAAAAAGATGCTGTGCTTAGTGAATATGAAATAGGTGATAAAATTATTCAATTAGACAATAAAGAATATGGAAGAGTAGAATTAAATATAGGAAAAGAAGCAAGAAATTCTACACAAACTGTATCACAAGAAGTAAGAAGCCAAAATACATTATTTGCAACATCTAAAGAGCAAAGAAGTGTTGTAGGTGAATATGAATCAAATGGGGAAAATAATGTAGAAGAAGATATTAAAGAAGCTGAAGAGCATGAGAAAGAAAATCCAAACTGTGACAATTTACAAGCAGAAGATATAGATGGGGATAGACAAACTAGGTCACATATTCATGAAAATAGTACAGAAGTAATATTAAAAGATGGAACAAAAATGACATTTGAAAAATTGGCAGTAAGATGGGGATTGTTTGATGATAATGGACATCCAGATATAGAAAGTGCTAAAGATAAATATATAAAAGAGCAAGAGGAGAATATGGAAAAAGAACCAGATCAAATAATAGAAGAATTGGATGAAGAATTAGAAGATCCGAGAGCACCAGAGGCTAGGAGCAAAAGATAAAACATAAACAAGATTTAAGAGGTGAAAAAATGTCAGCATTACTAGCAATAATATATATATTAATATTTATTATATTTGCATTAGTAGCATATGCAGTATTACAAATAAAGTTATTTGGAATGAAAGTAAAAGATTTTTGGTCTTTTATAGAAGCAAACCAAATGTTAGACAAATTATCAAGATTTGCAAATCAATATGAAAATATGTCACCACAAGAACAGATAATATATTTAGCAGAAGCGGAAAAAATATTTAAAGCATTTGATAATGTGCCAAATGAATTGTGGGAAGAAGAATATCAAAAATATAGGGAAGTATTAAAAAAATATCAAGACATAAAAATGCTTAGATGGGCTCAAAAATAATTCTAAAGCCAAAAGCAATTTTCTATTCTTGATTTGATGAAAACAAAAAAATGAACCAAATTATTAAACTAATATTTTGGTTCGTTTTTGTTAAGATTATAATTTTATTATAAGTAAACTCATAAAAGCATATGTATAACGAATTGCTTTTTTCGTAAATAATCGTGATTTTAAGATATCCAAAGATTCAGATAATGCACAATATTTATC
>CAKPBH010000059.1 GCA_934140355.1 uncultured Bacilli bacterium
CTGAATTTTAGCTCTCTCACAAAGTTCATTTATCATTAGTTTTTGGTTCCACCAACACTACTTGACAAAGAACCAAAAAAAGAAATAATATCCATCACTTGACATTATTTCACAATATCATTTACAAACAAAGGTAAAACCGTTTTTAAATTAGTTTCTCCAACAACCTCATCTAGAAAAATATTATCCCCCTCAGTTGACAATTTCATAATTTTGTAATTATCTTTAATATCCTTCGCACTATCATCTATTTCAGCAATATAATAATAATCACTACTATTATGCTCAACATGAGAAATAACTAAATATTTTTCTTTATTTCCTAATGTAATAATTTTATTAACCTCTATTTTCATTGCTTTTCCTCCTCACCATTTGGAGAAAAACTTAAATTCAAATCAGGAAAATTTAAATTAGGCATTTGATTATTACCAAAGAAATTATTATTAGCAGAAGCAGATGGAACATCCAAATCAGGTAATTCATTCAAAGCATCTGGACTATCACTAGGGAACCAAAAATCATCATTAGCAAGTGTGGAATCCGTCTTTTTTTCCTCTTTTGCAAAAATATCTTTTTCCTTTTCAAGATTAGAATTAAAAAGTGGATTCTCCAAATTTATTTTACTACTCTCATCACCTGAACTTGCAGGAAAAACTGTTGTTTTTTCCAATGTATCATCCTTAGCTGTTTCTACTTTAGGTGCCTCTACACTCACAATCTTAGTATCTTTCACTTTTATTCCCAACATTTCTCCCACACGTTGCATCACTTTACTAGCTTTTGAATGAATGTAATCTAAATCAATATTAACAGAGTCTTCAACAGATATCACTTGATTATCCTTTGCCTCTTGAATATCTAAGACACCTTCTTCAACTTTTAAATTAGATTGATTCTTATCATCCAAATTAGCATTCATAAAAATATCAGAGTGACTAGATGGATTTTTTTCATCGCCATCCTCTAAAGGTTTATCCGCAACAAATAATGAATGATTATTATCATCAGAAACAATCTTCTCATTATTTTCTACATTACTTTTTTCTTGATCTTCTTCTATTTTTTTCTCCTGCTCTTGCCCGACATTGAACTCACCTTTTTTATCATGATAAGTATCACTATATGTATCTATTAAACAAAACTCTCTTAAAAGCGCCAAAATTTCAACTTTTTGATTATCCAACTCTAATTCATTTAATGAATTTTTAGCATTTTCAATCTCTTTGGTTAATCGCTCAATCAATTCAATATTATCTTTCTGATGAACAATATCTTCAAATTGCCTATCCAATAAATCATATAAATTTCCTAAAATATCATTGTCTTTAACTTCCAAATCACGACGCAATTGAATTCTCTCTTGAAGAATATCATTAATATTTTCTCTTTTTTCTAAAATACTACTATAAGTAGTTTCTATTTTTAATAAGTAAACATACAACCTTAACAAATATTCCTGTTCCTTATTTGCATAATATGCATCTTTAGCATTCTCAACATAAGACTTGTATTCTTGTTCTTCTTCATAACTAATTCCAGAACCACTCAATGTAGCAAAAGACCGATTAAAAATATCCAACGATTTTTTGCTATCCTCAACCACAGCTAAAACACTTGACAATTTATCTTCAATATTATTTTTATCAATATCCTTTAAGCTTGTAGATTTCAAAAGATTTTCAAACTTATTCAAAAGAATTTCCTCATTACGAGCATTGTAATCTTCAGCAGTAGCCCGATTTAAATAAGCTTCCTTTAAATCTTTTTCAGATTTTTCTATTACTTCATTCAACTTCTCTATCTCTGTAATATTAGTTAAATACTCACGAATATACTTTAATCTTTCTTTATAATCATCTAACTTATCATAATATTTTATCGGTGGCAAATTACTTAAATCATAACCCGTAACATTAGAAAAATCATTCAAAAGGGAAATTCTCTGCTCTACCCTTCCCCCAATATAATCAACCAAAACAGCCAACTTTTTCTCTTCTTCTTCCAAAGTCAAAGTATCATAAAATTTTCCTTCCAAATCCTTAATATACGTTTCATCATTCATCGCATCAATATCACGAGCCGCTTCTTCAAAATTGGTCAAAGTCTCCTCTGGATTTTCCCCTCTCCCCAGTAATAAACTCATCCTTAAAATTTTATACTTATTTTCTTTTATTTTATTACTACTGACACAGTCTTGCATTTTTTCACCTCTTCCTACTCTTTCTAAAACCAACTTTTTTTCTTATCATTTTCAATACCGTTACTTAAATCATTAAACTCATTCTCATCAAAGAAAGAGTTTGTTTTATTAATCTCCGGAAAATCAGGAAAAATACTTTCTTTCTTTTCGAGAGGAATATCTGGGAACACCTTATTGGTATGTTCTTTCTCTCCAACTTTTTTAGCAGAAACAACTCTATTTTCTAAATTATTCTGTTTAATTACAGGAATACCATCTTGAACTACAGTTTTAGAAGAACGTGGTTCATCAAAAAAACGACGATTTAACGAAGTTCGATCCACCTCACGAGAATGTGTTTTCTCATCACTCAAATGAGAAACAGACGGAGAATTTGACAATCGAGATGCTTGAAACTCCATACGAGACGATTTTCGAGATTCACTAGCCTTAGAAACTCGTTCACTATCACCAATAACTTCCTTCTTTCTTTCTACTAAAGTTCTTGATGTTTTTTCCTTATCTTCATTTATTTTATTTCTAGAATTTAAAATAGGGTTCTTCTTCTCAACAAGCAATTCCTTGGTCCGTCGCTCAATTTCTTTCTTTCTCTCCTCCTCTAATGCTTGCTGACGTTTAGCAATCTCCTTCTGCTTTTTTTCTTCCTCTATTCTAATTTGTTCTAACTTCTCTTTCTCCTTCTGTTTCTTTTCTAAAATAATTTTTTCTTGATACTTTTTTTCATTTTCTAGTAAATTTGCTAGCAATCCTTTTAACTCTTTACTATTATTTTCTTCTATAATATCTGATAAATTACTACTCTTAATATCTCTCTCCTCGGTAAGACTCTTTAAAGTAGCAACATCTTGCTGTTCTAATTTAATTGTTGCATATTCCTTATTTAATTCACTACCTACCATTCGATACAAATCACTATCAGTAATATTCAACAAAATATTGTTAATTTCCTCTCTCTTTGCCAAAACTTCTTGATAATTACCAACATTTCTTTGATAAATCTCAATTAAATTCAAAATCAACTTTTTTTCTTTATATCTCTCATACTCTAAAGTAATAGAAGCAAGCATATTATCGCACTCTAAAACAATTTCTTCTGCATAATTATGTCTAGCAATTTTTGCATTTTCTTTTGCCTTTTCCAAAGAATATCCTAATTCGGTATAAGCTAAATCAATCTCTTTTTTTCTCTCTTTCAACTCATACAAAGAAAGCTTTTGAAACGCCTTATTCAAAATAGTAATCATCTTTTCTTCCAATTGACGATTTAAATTTTGATTATTCATAATTTTATCATTGGCCTTTTTGATATTAGCATCTAAACTCTTGATTTCTTCTTTTAAAACTTCTTCTAGACGAAGATTATTCTTATATCTTTCAATAATTTTGATTTGTTGCTTATATTCATCAAGTTTATCCTCACCTAAAATAGGCGCAACCTCTATGCCAATACCAGTCAATTCTCTATTGCTTGTTACTTGGTTATTTACATATGCCCTACGCTCATTAATTAAATTAACTAATTCTAATAGTCTTGTCCTCTCTTCACTCATTAAATAAACAGAACGTTGTTCAACAACTTTAAATTTACTTTCATAAATTCCATTAGTAATTTCTAAAACATTCTGAATGATCTTAGTCATTTCATCACAAATATCATTTTTTTGTTTCAAATCAGACGTATAATTTAAACTTTTAGAAAACATATCATACTGCTTTAATAATTTGATAACCGACTCATTGGCATATTCTATCATGTCAAACCACCTCTTATTTTCATTATATACTATTTTATTTTTTTGTCAATTAGTTCAAAACGATCGCTCAGAAAGATTTTTCATTTTTTCCTTAGTATCTACCACTATTTTTTGATGAGAAGAAATTTTTTGAAAAAACTTCCTTTACAAAAAAAATCAGTTAATCCCATAACCAATTTTTTTACTTCATTCTACGTATTTGGAGCAACTCTCGTATGTCCACTAAATGTAGCAGTAACCTCGCTACCTTGTGCCGAAATAAATGTTACATTTCCTTGAAAGAAATCATCTAAATTTGCACTTGCATCAGTAGCCCCTTGTGTTTGGTTATGACCATTTTCACTTAACCACACCACAATATAATATACTTGCGCATCCTTAAATGTAGTGCTACTTGTTCCACTATTATTACCACTATTACCATCATTAGCATCTAAATACTGATTATAAACTAACGCTGAAGTTGTATCACTTGCTCTCTTATAAGTATAATTACCAGCCACATGATCACTTACCCGAATATAATTTTGCTTAATTACTTCATACTTATTTCCTTGAATCTGAGCAGCATTAGCATTATCTTGTGCATAAACAACATCACTACGAGCTGACTTTATCTCCCCTTTATTCAAAGAGTCAGACTTTACACCAGTACCACCTAAAGCAGCAAAAGTAATTTTATTTGTCGAACGTACCGTCGAATCTCCAGCTGTTGTACAAGATGTAACCAAATTAGAAGTCTCCGCACTACAAAATACTTGAGCCCATCTCATCGTGGTTTTATTCGCAGTTGTAGCTGTATAATCAGCCGCTACACCAGAACCACCACTTAAAGTAACATATCCATCTAAAAACATACTAGCAGTTGATGTATTAACAACCGTAATCTTATATACTTGACAAACAGCATTCCCATTATCATCTACACAAATTCCCTTACCAGATACACTAGCATTTTTCGTTAAAGCTTGTTCCATCATGTTATTAGACATTGGAATAAGTCCACCTTTAGTATCATCCTTATCGGTCACTTTCTTTACATCCAAATCAAAACTAATTGTAGCCATATTACCCTTTAACGCAGTAGCATTCGTTGCAGTAGCCGTATAATAAGCAAACGTTGCACCAATAACAGCAATCATCAAAGTTGCAACACCAACAACTGCATAAAAAACATTACTAATATGATTTTCCCTTCTCTGTTCCACTTCTATATCCTCCTTATTTTCTATTTAAGTATAACAAAACAAATCTAAAAAAGCAAGATTATTATGATAATCACCCCAAAAAAATTGTTCCAGTTCAGTCAAGAAAATGAATTTTGTAGATAAAGCCTTATCAGCAAAAAGTCAATTTAATATTTTAAAAGTATATCTATGAATTGAAAATATATCCATAAATTGAAAATATAATTTTTTGACTATCTTTCAACTTTTTTTCTACTTTTGAACTCTTTTTTACGAAAAAAACATTTTATTTCTTATTTTATCAGACTAAACTGTAACAAAAAATCATTCTAGTATTTTTAAGAAAAAATTTGAAATCTACTTTTCTAAATAAAATAAATCATTTAATTCTCAACTACTATCTTACTAATTTTTACCCGAGTTTGACAGTTTTAATTTAAAAATCCTCTCTAGGTATTATAAAACCTAGTTTTTCTTTGTTAACTTTGT
>CAKPBH010000060.1 GCA_934140355.1 uncultured Bacilli bacterium
ATTAACACCACAAATGTTAGATAGATTTATATCAAGATTTGGAAAAGAAAAAATAGCAATATTACATAGCAAATTATCAATAGGAGAAAGATATGATGAATGGAACAAAATAAAACAAGGACAAGCAAAAATTGTAATAGGAGCAAGATCTGCAATATTTGCACCAGTAGAAAATTTAGGAATTATCATAATAGATGAAGAACATGATGCATCTTATAAATCAGAATCAAACCCTAAATATGATGCTAAACAAGTTGCCACATATATGGCAAAACAAAATAATTGCCCATTACTTTTAGGCAGTGCTACACCTGATATAAATACATATTATAAAGCAAATGAATTAAAAGAGATAGAACTATTGAAGTTAACTAAAAGGGCAAATAACTCAGAATTACCAAAAGTTGAAATAATAGACTTAAAGCAAGAACTTGCAAATGGAAATAGATCAATGCTAAGTAACGAACTATATGCATTAATAGAAGAAAACTTACAAAAAAAGAGGCAGACAATCTTGTTTTTAAATAGAAGGGGATATTCTACTTTTATAATGTGCAGAAATTGTGGTTATACTGTAAAATGCAAAAATTGCGATATAAGTTTAACATATCATAAATATGAAAAGAAACTAAAATGCCATTATTGTGGATATGAGCAAGAATTAGTTTCTAAATGTCCTGAATGTAATAGTGATAAAATAAGATATTTTGGAACAGGAACACAAAAATTAGAACAGGAAATCCAAAAGCAATTTCCAAATGCTAGTACCATTAGAATGGATGTTGATACAGTAACAAAGAAAAACTCACATGAAAATATTTTAAATAAATTTAAAAATGAAAATATTAATATATTAATAGGGACACAAATGGTAGTAAAAGGACATCATTTTCCAAATGTAACACTAGTTGGGGTAATTGCAGCAGATAGTTCATTAAATATAGATGATTATAGGGCAAATGAGAGAACATTTCAGATACTAACACAAGTTGCAGGAAGAGCAGGAAGGGAAAAACTACCAGGAAAAGTTATTATACAAACATATAATCCTGATAATTTTAGTATCCAATGTGCAAAACAACAAAATTATAATAAATTTTACAATACAGAAATACTACTAAGAGAGCAGTTGAAATACCCGCCATTTTGCGATATAATAGTAATTGGATTTAGTGGTATAAGTGAAGCAGAATTACAAGACATAGGGAAAAGAACATATATATATTTAAATCAAGAGATAAAAGAGCTTTTTGACAATGGAAAATTAGATAAAAATAATATAAAAATATTTAAACCTATGCCAGCACCAATAGATAAAATTCAAAACAGGTTTAGATATAGAATTATTATAAAAGCTAAAATGACAGAAGAAATAAATGAAATACTAAATAAATATTTAAAAAAAGTATATCAAAAAGATACAAAATCTGTAAGAATATCAATAGATGTAAATCCAAACAATATGAGTTAAAATGGAGGAGAGTTATGGCTATAAGAAATATAAGATATAAAGATGATGAAATATTAAAAAAGAAATCAAGAGAAGTTGATGAAATAACAGATAAAATAAAAGTATTAGTAAATGACATGATAGATACAATGCACAAATATAATGGCGTAGGCCTTGCAGCTGTACAAGTTGGAATATTAAAAAGGATAGTTGTAATAGATTTATATGATGATAAAGGACCTATTATAATGATAAATCCAGTGATTACAAAAACAAAAGGAGAGCAAGAAGTAGAAGAAGGATGTCTTAGTTTTCCAAATGAATTTGCAAAAGTTGTAAGACCTGCAGAAGTATGGGCTGAATATCTAGACATAAATGGTAAGAAAAATAAAGTAAAAGCTAAAGAATTATTTGCCCAAGCTATTGCACATGAAGTAGATCATCTAAATGGAGAAGTATTTATAGATAAGATAATTCTAGGAACTTTAGAATATGTAGAATAATATTTTAAATTTTTAGATTATATATTTGTTAAAGAAAGAATGTGATGAAAATGAGAATCTTATTTATGGGAACACCAGATTTTGCAAAAGAAAGCTTAGAAGCGGTCTATAATGCAGGTTATGAAATTATAGGTGTTGTAACAAATCCAGATAGACCACAAGGAAGAGGAATGAAACTTACAGCATCACCTGTCAAAGAATTTGCATTATCAAAAGGATTGCAAATATATCAACCAGAAAAAGTAAAGAAGAATGAAGAATTTATAGAAAAAATAAAATCTTTACAACCAGATGTTATATGTGTTGTAGCATATGGAAAAATATTGCCTAAAGAACTTTTAGAAATACCTAAATTAGGATGTATTAATGTTCATGGTTCATTATTACCTAAATATAGAGGAGCAGCACCAATTCAATGGGCAGTTTTAAATGGTGACAAAACAACAGGAATAACTACAATGTACATGGATGAAGGAATGGATACAGGTGACATGATTTTTAAAGAAGAAGTATCAATTGGTGATGATGAAACAACAGGAGAATTATGGGAAAATTTAGAAAAAATAGGTGGAAAAATATTAGTAAAAACATTAAAAGCAATTGAAGAAGGAAATGCACCAAGAGAAAAGCAAGGAAAAGAATTTTCAATGGCTCCAATGTTAGACAAGAAGATGGCAAAAATCAATTGGGAAGAACAGACAGCTGTACAAATAAAAAATCTAGTTAGAGGATTAAACCCAATTATGGGAGCATATACATTTTTAAATGGTAAAAAAATAAAATTCTGGAAAGTGGATGTGGCTAAAAGTACAGAAATTACAGCAGAAGGTTTAAAAATATGCAAAAATGGAACTGTTATAGTTTCAAATGTTAAAGATGGAATCTTTATAAAAACTAAAAAAGGAATTTTAAAGGTGTTAGAAATACAAGGAGAGAATGCTAGAAGAATGCCGATTTCAGATTTTTTAAGAGGAAATCCAATAGAAAAATTTGAAGTTTTTGAGTAGAAAAGTCTATTAAAATATAGACTTTTTTGTTTTTTTTATATATAATAAAACAAATTGAAAAATTCGGAGGGTTTCAGGATGTATGAGAGAAGTGCAATAGTTCTTGAAAATTATTTTTCTAGAATTTTTGGATTAAATAAAGTAAAGAACTTACGAACAAATTATGAAGACTATGCACAAATGATAGATGAAATAAAAGAATACCAAAGAGTAATACAAGAAGAAGAAAATGTTATACAAAAATTTGATGAAGCTGCAGCTGAAATTGAAGAAATCCAAAGAAGACAGCATAAATTACATGACGAAAATCTAGAAATAGAGAATCAAAGAGATCAAATTTTTAATGATTTAAGTGAAAATCCAAGTATATTAGATCAAAAGCTACAAAAATTGGAAAATAAATTAGAAGATAATAATATTGAATTAAAAGAGATAAGAGAAAAATATGTAAAATCATTAGTAATATTTACAGAAAGACAAAAAGAAAGAAATAAATATGCAAGAACACATAGAACAACAGAAGGCGAATACTTAAATAATGCTAAATTAGCAGTAAAGAATTTTGACGAAATAGATGAAAATGATATACAACAAATTAGAAAGTTTCAAACAGAAGATAAAAAAAGATATATACAAGAAATTACAAATATAATGTTAAGAAATGGTAAAAATGAAAGAGTACCATTTGATAATCTTGCCATTGAAAATGCTGTCAATGCAAGAATGGAAATAGCTCAAGAAGAAGCAGGATTATATATTAGCATATATGAAAGAATGAAAAAATTATTAATAGAGTTAAATAGTGGAAATATAAAACTTGCAAAATCAGAAAAAGTTTTAAGAGATGCTAGTGTTAAATTTGACTTTTTAAATGCCAAAAAGGAATACATAGTAAGTTTCTTAGATAATGAAAGAATAACAGCTATGAATGGAAAAATAATTCATGAAAGTTTAATGAAAGAAGCTTGTCAAAATTTTCAAGTTGATATAAAACAAATAAATAATTTATATGAATTAGTTGCTAGAGAAACAGTAGGAAAAGCCACTAAAAAAGCATATAAAGAATTATACAATAAAACATATTTAAAAGATATTCAAGAAAAAGAAAGAGATTTTGAAGAAGAAGTAACAAATATAAAAATAAATATGGGAACAGTTATAAATTCTAACTATTGGAGAATAGAGGGAATAAAAAATATATATAATACATTCCAAGAAGAAATAAGCGAAAAATTTAATAAAGATTTATCAGAATATAGAGTTGAAGATATAAACGAAGATAATGAAAACAATATATCATTTACAACAAATAATGAAGAACAAATAACAAATAATAATGAAGAAGTAGAAGAAGATAACATAGAAAATTATATAAAACTAGATAAGCCAAATAGAAATATAAAAAATGAAGATAAAAAAATAGATGAAGATGAATATGACGACTACTATGACGATGACTATGATGAAGACAGTGATTACGACGAATATTATGAAGATGATGACTATGATGACTATGACGATGAAGACGAATATGATGATGAATATGAAGATGATGACGAATATAATGAGAACATAGAATTACAATTTGATGATTATGAAGACGAGTATGATGATGAAGATACTGAAGAAGATGATGAAATAACAGAGGAAAAATTAGACAATATGATTATAAAAAGTAGAAAAAATAAAAAGAATACAAATAAAAAAGAGGAAAAAGGCTTATTTGGGAAATTATTTAGAAAATAAGCTCAAAGGAGAATAAAAATATGATTAAAATTGAAAATGTAACTAAATCATATGTAAAAGGAAAAAAGTCAGTTGATAATTTAAACTTAGAAATAAAAGATGGAGAAATATTTGGATTTTTAGGTCCTAATGGTGCTGGAAAAACAACAACAATAAAAATGATAACAGGAATATTAAATCCAGATGAAGGTGATATATTAATAGATGGAAAAAGCATAGAAAAAGAGCCATTAGAAGCAAAAAAGAGATTTGGGTTTGTACCAGACAGTCCTGATATGTTTTTAAAATTAAAAGGAATTGAATATCTAAATTTTTTAGCTGAAATATATGAAATACCAGTAGAATTAAAAAAAGAAAGAATAGAAAAACTAACAAAAAAGTTTGAAATATACAATAATTTAAATGAACAAATAGAAAGCTATTCACACGGTATGAGACAAAAAATAGTAATATGTGGAGCCTTATTAAGTAATCCTAAAAACTGGATTTTAGATGAACCAATGACAGGGCTTGATCCAAAATCCTCATTTGATTTAAAAGAAATGATGAGAGAACATAGTAGAAACGGAAATACAGTATTTTTCTCTACACATGTTTTAGAAGTAGCTGAAAAATTATGCGATAGAGTTGGAATAATAAACCATGGAAAATTAGTGTTTGTAGGAACTTTAGAAGAAATGAAATCAAAATTTAATGAAAATACATC
>CAKPBH010000061.1 GCA_934140355.1 uncultured Bacilli bacterium
ATGAAAGTTACTTATACAAGAAAAGGAGATTATTTATTACCAGATTTATATTTAGAAAAAGGCGAAAATTATGGAAGACTTGGAAGATATGGAATATTAAGATTACACTTTATTGCACAAAACAAACAAGCACTTTATGAGACATTATTGATGACAAATAAATTAACTCATCATCTTCTTTTAGTCAGTGATTCTTGCGAAAACTATTATAAAGAACTAATGGAAAATTATATTAAGAATGATGAAAGACTGTCTGAAAAAAGCAAAGAATTAAATCTATTGGAATGGACAAAATTAATGAATAACTATAAAAACACAGCAGAAGAAATTGTCCTAAATGAATATGTTTTTATATAAATACTCTTCAAAAAAGAGGAAAAAATCACCAGAATAATTTAATCCTCTTTTTTGTTTTTTTAATATGGGAATAAGATCTATGTCTAGCCAGCACTGAATTTGTACTCCCTCACAAATTCGTATATGGGAACTCCCATACCCTTTATATTAGTTAGATATTATTAGAATATAATCAATGCTTATAACGTAATTAAAAATAATTTAGAAGAAGTTATATAAATATTGAAAATAATTGTGGAATTACATTTATAAAAAAATTTATAAATTTTTATGTTTAATATTATGAGCTAATACTATTAATTTAACTTCACCTAATTCTAAATCATTAGGTGATTTTTCTTTTGAGATACTATCAATTTTAAATCCGTATTTTAATAATAAGTCACTTATTCGTTGAACAGAAAAAATAATTCATATAAATATATATTCCTTTTCTAAAAGATTCTTCTACCATCTTTTCACCAACACCTTCTTGTAAAATTAATAACAATTTGCCGTTTGGTTTTAATATTTTAAAAAAAGAATTCAAAGTTTTTGGTAATTCTTTTACTGGTATATGAAATAAAGAACAGTTTGAAATTATTCCATCATAACTATTATCAGGATAAGTAATATTAGTTATATCCATTAGTTCAAACTCAATATTTGGAATCATTTTCTTTGCAATAATTAACATTTTCTTTGATAAATCAATGCCTTTTATTTTAAATCCTTTTTGACTTATATATTTACAATCACGTCCATTCCCACATCCTACATCCAAGATATTTTTTCCTTCTAAACTTAATAAAAACTGATCAATATATTTTTCGTCTGATTTATCCTCAAAAAATTTCTCAGTATATTCTTGAGCTATATCATTAAAATCATCAATAACACTTTTTTTCTTTTGCTCTATTGTTAAATTGTTCTTTTTCATGGTAATGTCCCTTTCTTAAATCTATTACTATCTTCTAAAAAAATAAATAAAATCAATTAGAAACATCTTTCATTTCCCAACTTTTAAAATAAATACATTCTAAGTTTTCGTTAAACTTTATTTCATAAATACCATCATAAATTTCAAAATTTTGTTCTAAATACCACTCAACAATAACAGTATAGTTATCAATTGCTAATATTTTAAATTCTATTTGTTTTATATTTTCATTTGTTATATGTTGCCATTCCTCATTAATTTGTTTTAAAGTAGTATATGCTTCCATAAATGGTGTTTCTTGATAAAATATAGTTTTGGAAAATAAAGATACCGCATTTTTGATATCTTTATTAAACCAATATTTTTTTAATTTATTTAACCAACCCTGTACAAATGCTTTATTCATTATCTTCATTTATAATCCCTTCCTTACAAATATTCTCTTTATTTTTCAGAAATTTTCTATTTTTCTAGTCTTTGTATTGCAAATATATATTTTCTTTCGTAATTTCTAATTTATATTCAGATTAATGCTCACACACGAACATCATTACTCAAATTTAATAATTTCCTCTGCTGAGTTATAAATATCTAATCGACTGTCTATGTTAATTCTATTAACAATCCAATTTCTCATTGTACATAAATCGATAAATTCTCTCATTCTGTTTTTTCCATACATTTCTTTTAGCGTAATAACAACGCCAAATTTTAGTCCATCGTTTTTATCTAGCCTTTCTTTATTTGTAAGTTTTATTCCCCATAGATTTGAATTATTATAACTGGTTCTTGGAACTCTTCTCTCTTTAATTTCATCAACAACTACTTTTACATTGTCCCATTTTCTATATAAATCTCGTGCGGTTGCTTCATTCGTTGCCTTATCTAGTTCACCTCCTTGGGTATTTCTATTAATAGATTTTATATCTTTATTACCAATTCTTCCAAACTGTAAATCCAATTCTGTATTTGTATAATCGACTCCTTGACTTCTAGTACATTTTGGAAAATAACATAATACAGCCTTGGCATAAAATGGAAACTTATTATTAACTAAAGGAACAGGCAAATTATAGGTATATGTATAATATGATGTAGCATTACCTTCAATATAAAATTTTATTTCATCTTTTTTTCCTAACATAATATCAGATATTTTTGTGGGAACGACTCCATATCCAAGATATTCCTCCTCTGGATTAGTTTTTTTCCAACCGACTGCTGAATCTATGATTAAAGCTTTTGCAATTTCTCTTGATAAACCCATTTTATCAATTAAATAACATAATTTTCTTGATATCCATGGTGCAGCAAAAGAGGTACCACGTTTAAGATCAAGTCCTGTAGGGGTACAAACATTAATGAATTCATTGCTATCACCACCAAAGGCACATACATCTGGTTTTACAAAAAACGATAAAACTTTTCCTTTTCTTGCATATGATGCTTTTTCTGCATTTTTATCGACTGCATTTACAACAATTGAATTTATTGAATCAGCAGGTGCTCCAATTCTTACAGTTGAATCATCATTTTTGTTTGTTCCAGCAACTACAAATACTACATTATTTTCATATTGTATTTCATCTAATGCAGCAGCCTCTGGTGAAATATAATTTTCATTTATTTCAAACTTTGAACCTAACGATATATTCCAAACATGTATATCAGTATTTGCTTTTACAATTTGTTTAATTTTATTAATAATGTCAAATGAATTATTTACACCCTCTTTCGCGACACCAAAATGTCTTACTTTAAAAAATCCACATTCATCATCCCATTTTTTATTTGAACGAGCACCATCTACAATTATTGAAGATACTTCTGTTCCATGAATATAATCTTTTTGACTTTTTGGTAAATCCTTGTTTAATTCATCTCTATAATCCACCCATTTTCCAAAATAAACATTCTTATCAAATAAAGTATCAATAACACCAATAGTAGGCTCTGTTGTTGGATTAGGCATATCAGAAAAATCAGCGGTAAAATCTATTTTATTTTCAGATTCTTGATAATATGTTGCCAAATCAATCATTGTCATCGATATCATGTATGAAGCAACTTGTCTAATTTTTAAAAGTATAGAAATATCCTTAACATATATAGTATCATTTGAAAATATTTCATAATCAGTATTTTTTATTCCAATTTTATCCATAACCCTTGAAATTTCAGTATTAGTATCAAAAAGAGTTATATATAAATTATCATCTGAAACATTATCATTATTTTCATATAAATCAAATTTTTCAATGTCTAATACATCTTTTATATATTTTTGAAAAGCACTTTTACTTATATCATACTTGTCAAATAATTTTTTTTGCTTTTTTACATTTTCAAATTGATCATAATTCATTACATCATTAAAATTTTCTGATATTATTAAACGTACAGTTTGAAGTCTTTGAATACATTTTAATAAAATTTCTTTTGATATATAGTAAGTAACAATATGTTTTTTATCTTCTAAATTGCTAAATTTAACTCCTTTTACATAATTATTAGAAGGTTCACTTCCTTTAGAAAAGAGTCCTTTTATTCTAGATGATTTAGGTATTACACGATTATAGTATACACTTATAAGAGCCCCAGATATAATATTTTTATCTTTCCAATAATTATTTAATCGTTTTAAGTCACTTATATATGAATCTATTTTTTCACACGTAACTGATTTAAATTTAGGCCAAGATGTAACAATTGGACCATCAAATTTTGAAGACTGTAATTCACCTTTTAGTTCTAATAAATCATTCATTATTTATCCCCCTTGAAACACTACTTTTAGAAACACCAGTTAATTTTTCAATTTCTCTTACTGTAAAACCTTCTTCTTGTAATTTTTTTAAGTTATCAATAGAAAGTGATCCAACCAATGATTCATATATTTTTGATAAATACCCATAATCATTAGTCATATCACTGAATGCAATTGCACTTCTTATAATATTTTTCAAGTCACCAGGATAGGGCATTCTTTTAACATTGTTATAAACTTTTTCAAGAGTTTTTAAATCTGGTTTTAAATTCGAATATTTTTTTAATTCAGTTTCTATAATACTATTTGATATTTCAATCAAATCTTCTTTTGTGTATCTATTAAAATCAACAACAAAATCAAATCTTCTTAATAATGCTTTATCAAATTGTTTATATAGGTTTGTAGTTGCTATTAATAAAATTCTTTCATCCAATTGGTCAAATTCTTTAAGAAGGGTCGAAGTTACTCTTCCCATTTCTCTTAAATCGTTTGAATTAATTCTATCAAGTGCTAATGCATCTATTTCATCAAATAAAATAATAACTTTCTCTGGTTGTTTTAAACTATTAATATCATCAAAGACCTGTATTAAATTTTTAGATGTTTGTCCTAATTTACTATCAACTATTCTATCAAATTGAACTGAATATAAATCTCGATCTAATATTCTAGCAATTTGTTTTGCTGCTTCTGTTTTTCCAGTTCCAGAATCTCCTACGAATAGAAACTTATTAACACTAGCTTTTTTATTTACAGCATTTAAAATTCCTATTATATCTTTTTCTATTGAATTTGGTATTTTAAAACTATTTGAAGGATTGTTTACTTTTAAAAAAAATTCTGAATTTACTTCCATACTTTGTGGACTAAAAGTATTTACGTTAGATAATAAAGCCATTATATACCTTGCTAATTCATCATCACCACTTTTTTGAAATAGTGATGCTACTTCATAAGCCTCATTTCTAAAATCTTTTTCATTTCCATCTATATGATATTTAATTAAATTAATAACATTCTTCTTTTTCATTTTCAATCATCCTTTCTTTATTATTTTAACATTATGGGACAAAAATATCAACAACTGGGACAAAATATTCAGGATAAAATCATAAATTGTGCGTTTGAATAAAAAATGATAAAATATCTTTATGAGAAATAGAGGTATTTTATATG
>CAKPBH010000062.1 GCA_934140355.1 uncultured Bacilli bacterium
TGAATATTTCTTTTTGGTTAACCTAGAAATTTTTTTCTCGCCATATTAATTTTACCACATATCTTTATAAAATAAAAACAATATAAGTATTTTTTACCTATATTGTTTATTTTTTCGTACTTTTTTTGTATGAAGGTACTTATCTTGTAGCCTAACCTTTTTTCTTTTTATTTTTCAAAAGCAGTGAATGATAACATTAATCCACCAGTAGTATTGGCTTGGTCATCATCTGTGTAACCATATTCACCAAATGTGAATGCTACTAGGAATGGAACATCTCCAGCTTCTTTCTTCAATTGTTCATAAACTTCGTTCATTCTGTCTCCGATTCCTAAACGGCGTCCTCCACAGTGAACTAATAGATATCCGGCAGCATTTGGACATTTTTTCTTTAATTCTTTTAATGTCTTACCTGTTGAGTTAATTAATTCATCAACAGTTGCTTCCATTCTAATTACTGTTGTTCCTACAGCTAAATTTGCACCAATATTCATTGATTTATCATCATTTCCGTTCATTGGGTGACGAATCGCTGTTAAATTACCTAATCTATCTTTTACGCCTAATGGGCTAGTAATTGTTGTAACTAGTAAATTTCCACCAGTTACGGCTTCATCATCTAAGCCTCTCCAATTTTTATATTTATCTAATGCTGGTTCTCCGTCAATTTCTGCTAATACTCTTGTATCATTTAATTTGGTAATGATACCCATATCTTTTGTTTCATTGTATGCTCCTGTATAAACGGTAGCAATATCATTAGCAGTATAGAAGAAAGCAGCAACTACTCCATCATTAAAGATAGTGTCATTATAGAAAATAGACCATTTTCCTTCAACCGTATTATCCGCAGCGCTTCCTCCAAAACATGGTACACGACCAATGACATCTTGAATACCTTTGATATATTCTTCTTCTTCAGCAGGCGATGCACTCATGAAGAAATAATCTGGTGCATAATCAAGTCCGGCTTTTTCTAGAGCTTTTTTTGCAACTTCACGACCAGTTTCTCTGGCACTTTTTCCTTTTGCCATTCCATAGCATGCAACAGTTAAATCATCTCCGCCAAGAGTTAACATTCCAGCAGTACCAGACTCATCTATCATATATCCATCTGGTGTAATAATACCTGCTGATGAAGTACAACCAATGACATCAACATCTGTTGCTACAGATTTGATTCCTTCCATTAATTTTTTTTGGTCATATCCTACAGAATTAAATAATAGCCCTATTTTAGCATTCATTCCTTCTGTAGAAGTTTTTGCGGTTTCTACTCCAGCTTCGTAGGCATCAATATTTTTACTATAACCAACTTTTGCTTTTAACATAATTTTTTCCTCCTTTATAGAATTTTTTATGTTTTTAATACCCCTATGGTATTATAGTTAAATTATAGCATAATAAAATTTCTTTTGTAAACAAAATTTTAGTGGTTTACAAAAATATCAAAATAAAGAGTAAAAAAGTAGTTCTTTAAAATGGAAAAGACCTAACCTAAAATAATTATTATGTTTAAACATTAATTTTAATCTTTAATCATTGTGAAATCATTGTAAAATAAAAAAATTGTGAAAATCTATTCTAAATTTTCAGATGTTGTTTCAAGTCCTCTTATGTTTAAAAATTAAAAAAACACTAGACAAGCTAGTATTTCTTGCTATATTATTTGGAATTCTCTTTTTTTAAACTAAGCACTAATTTTTTTTGATTTTCTTTTGGAAATTCAGTAAACTTTACTGCACATTTATTTAACATTATCTTAGAGGCTTTTGTTCCATCAGTATTAGCATATTTGTCCGATAAGTAAATGATTTCTTTGATGCCATTTTGAATAATTAGTTTTGTGCATTCGTTACAGGGAAATAAAGTTACATATAATTTTGCTCCTTCTAGATCTTTTTTATTTCCTCTAAAATTAGAAATTGCATTTAATTCGGCATGACAGACAAATGGGTACTTGGTTGCTAGAAAATCTCCTTCTCTATCCCATGGAAAATATTTATCTTCAAACCCATTAGGGGCACCATTGTAACCTATGGATAAAATTCTATTGTCTGCACTAACAATGCAAGCGCCTACTTGTGTAGATGGGTCTTTACTTCTCATTGCGGATAATTCTGCTACTCCCATAAAGTATTCATCCCAATCTAAATAATCCATTCTTTGTTTATTTACTTCTTCCATTTTTTACTTCCTTTCTTAATTTTTAAGTTTATCATAAAAAAGATCATAAATGCATATTATTTACTGGTGATTAATAATGTTTACTTTAAGAGATGCCGTTTTTGTTGCAAATGAATTGGGAGTTACTTTCGATCATTTTTCTATCCAAGATTTGATTACTGGGTTAAATATTGAATTAGAGCATGGCTATCAAAATCCAATTACCAATATTACGAATAATGATTTATTGCTTACCGCGAAAATTGTACTTGCACATTTGAAGGAATTTCCTAATTATTATAATGAGGAGTATGGTCTTCCAGCAATGGAGAGAGAATTAAAGAGGCATTTAATGGAAGAATATAGTTAAAATACTGATATTTATTTTTCATTAATCTTTATTTTGAAATAGTTTAGAGATGTTTTTTTTAGGAACTAGTATTTTTACATTTTTTTGAATTTTGATATGATAGGTATCTTGTTTGTTTCTCTCTAGTTTTTCCCCATCTATACACCAAGTTTTGTTTTCGGCATTATTGATGGTTAATTTGATTTCGTTCGTTTTATAAAAATAAATTCCAGGAACTTTACTTGGATCATACATGGTTAAGAAGTAAAGACTTTTTAAGATATCTTTCTTTTTACTAATCGTACAAAGGACAATTTCAAATTTATCATCATCTAATAAGACATCTTTATAAATATTTTTTATGCCAGCAATATGGTTTGCATTTGATATGATCATAAAAGAAAATAGGCCGCGATACTTTTCGCCGTTTACTTCATAACTTACATCATATAATTTTGTTTTTTGAAAGAAAGTATGGAAAGCTCCTTTTAAATAGGCTAAATGGCCTATTTTCTTTTTTAGCGGTCTTGGAGTATCATAGGAAATATTGGTATATTTTCCAAATCCTGCAACATAAACGAATGGGTGCTTATTAATTAAGCCAATATCAAAATCTTTTACTTTCCCATTTAAAGAAAGAGAGACATTAGATAAAATATCTTTTGTATATCCTAGCATGGCTCCTATGTCATTTGTCGTACCAACTGGAATATGGGTTAATAATAGAGGGGTTTTTCTTTTTAAGTTTCCGGTTACTATTTCATTAAATGTACCATCTCCACCAAAGGACATGACTAAATCAACAAGTGGCAATTTTTCTATAATCTTGGTAGCATGACCTTTATATTTGGTAGAAATAAATTCTACCTCTTCATACTTAGATTTAACTTTTTTTTCTATTTCGGGAATATACTTTTCTACTTCTTTTCTGCCTGAATTTGGATTATAAATAATTGTACATTTTGCCATTAGATACTCCTTTCTTTTTTATTGTAACATATTTAAACTGAAATTAACCTTAAAAATAGAGAAAAAAATAAGACCAAAGTCTTATTTCTTATTTACAAAATGGAATAAATCCCATGAATCTTGCTAATTTTACTTGTTTTGCTACTTCTCTTTGGTGTTTAGCACATGTACCAGTAAATCTTCTTGGTAAGATTTTTCCGCTATCGCTTATGTATTTGCTAATAATTGGAACATCTTTGTAATCTACTGATTTTCCAGCACACATATGACATATTTTTTTTCTTTTTTTACGAAATTCTGCCATTTTTATTTTCCTCCTTTTTAAAAAGGTAAATCGTTATCACTAATTTCTACTTCTTCACCAAATGCTGCAAACGGATCTTTTTCTTCTTCAATGTTCATTGATGCATTTTGTGATTGTTCATTTGTTGTATTCATATTTTCTCCTGCAAAATCATATGGTGTTCTTTCTACTGGTGGCTCTGGCATTGAATTAAAATTATTGCCAGCTGCTACTGCATTTCTTGACTCTAAGAATTGAACATTAGTTGCTACAACTTCTGTAACATAAACTTTTCTACCTTCGTTATTATCATAATTTCTTGTTTGAATTCTTCCTTCAACAGCAATTAATCTTCCTTTTGACATATATTTTCCAACATTTTCAGCAGTCTTATCCCATACTACAACATTGATAAAATCTGCTTCCCTTTGACCGGATGCTTGATTGGTAAAAGGTCTATCAATTGCAACGGTAAATTGACATACAGCACGATTTGAACTTGTATATCTTAATTCTGGATCTCTGGTTAATCTTCCGATTAATATTGCTTTATTCATCAAAATCCTCCTAATCCTCAATTTTTAATACTAAATGTCTAACAACATTTTCATCGATTCTAGCAACACGATCAAATTCTTTTGTTGCTTCATTTGAAGACGTTTCAATATTGTATAGATAGTAGTAACCAGATTTCATTTTCTTAATTTCATAGGCAAATTCTTTTTGACCTAATTCTTTTGATAATGTGATGGTAGCTTTATTTTCTGTTAATGTTTTTTCTAATGCTGTAACGGTTGCTTTTCTTGTTTCTTCATCTACGTCTGGTCTTACGATAAACATAATCTCATATTTATTCATTTTTCCACCTCCTTATGGTCTATTCGGCTTAATTTAAAATTAAGCAAGGAACTTTCGTTCGATTGATATTATATCATAATTTAATTACATAAGTAAACTGTTATTTTACTCTTTTTTTCGAAAAATACTTCATTAGACTTTTCTAAAGAGAAAGATACTCCTATAAAGAGAATAACTAACTAATTTTTAAGAAATTAGAGTATGTTTTTTTACTTTTTCAAACGAATTGGTTTAGGTTCGTTTTTTTCAAAGGAATAAAGAAAATACTTATCCCGAGTTTGACAGTTTTAATTTAAAAATCCTCTCTAGGTATTATAAAACCTAGTTTTTCTTTGTTAACTTTGTT
>CAKPBH010000063.1 GCA_934140355.1 uncultured Bacilli bacterium
TATGCATATTTTTATTTAGATGATTTAAAAAATCTTCTCCCGTCTGATATTTCATAATAGATCAATCCTCCTCTTTTGATAAATTATATCATATTTTCTTAGTATTATTGCTTAAATAGAAGCTTTTTTTATTTAATTGACATTATATTATACAAAAGATATATAGGAATAGGACAAGTTTAGAAATAAAAATACTTCTTTATCTTTCTCTAATATATAGAAAATTTCTTAAGAAGTATTCTTTTTTTACTTTTTATTAATAGTGACGTTTAAAAATTCGAGCCTTTTCTTTGGCATTGGTTAAGCTTGAAAAATTTGTAGACTCTCCTATGTGCTGTAATGAACTTAAGCCTTCGGCACTAGTTAGACTACAAAAATTTGCACGTCCGCCTATGTTCTGTAATAAATTTAGTCCTTCAGCACTAGTTAAGCTTGAAAAATATGCATGACCTCCTATGTTATGTAATGAATTTAGTCCTTCGGCACTAGTTAGGCAATCAAAATAGGCATTACGTCCTATGTTCTGTAATAAATTTAGTCCTTCAGCACTAGTTAGGTTACTAAACGCGGCATCACCTTCTATGTTCCGTAATGCACTTAAGCCTTCGGCACTAGTTAGACTACGAAAATTTGCATAACCTCCTATGTTATGTAACGAATTTAAGCCTTTAGCACTAGTTAAGCTACGAAAATCTGCATAGCTTCCTATGTTCTGCAATGAATTTAGTCCTTCAGCACTGGTTAGTTTAGGAAAATCTGCAGAGTATTCTATGTTCTGTAATGAACTTAAACCTTTAGCGTTGGTTAAATTATTAAAATATGCATGACCTCCTATGTGCTGTAATGAACTCAAGCCTTCGGCACTAGTTAGGCAATCAAAAGATGCATAGCCTCCTATATGCTGCAATGAATTTAGGCCTTTAGCACTAGTTAGGCTGAAAAATTGAGCATCGCTTCCTATGTTCCATAATGAACTTAAGCCTTCAGCACTGGTTAGGTCAAAAAAGGCTGCCTTGCCTTTTATGTCTTGTAATGATTCTAAGCCTTTAGCGGTGGTTAAATTATTGAAATAGGCATGACCTCTTATACTTCGTAATGAATTTAAACCTTCGGCGCTTTCTAGCCTATCAAAATAGGCAGTACCTCCTATGTTATGTAATGAACTTAAGCCTTTGGCGTTGGTTAGCCTGCCAAAATATGCAACGCTCCCTATGTTCTGCAATGAATTTAGCCCTTTGGTGTTGGTTAGGCTATTAAATCGTGCACAGCCTCCTATATACTGTAATGAATTTAGGCCTTCAGCACTAATTAACCTATCGAATTTTGCATCGTTTCCTATGTTTTGTAATGAACTTAAGCCTTTAGCACTAGTTAAGTTACGAAAATTGGCATAGCCTCCTATATTCTGTAGTGATTCTAAGCCTTCGGCACTAGTTAGGCAAGCAAAAGATGCCTCTCTTCCTATGTTCTGCAATGAATTCAATCCTTCGGCACTTTCTAGACTATCAAAATCTGCATAGCCTCCTATATTCTGTAGTGATTCTAAGCCTTCGGCACTAGTTAGGTTATTAAATCGTGCCCAATCTCCTATATGCTGCAATGAATTTAGGCCTTTAGCACTAGTTAGGCTAGGAAAATTTGCATCGTCTCCTATGTTCTGTAATGATTCTAAGCCTTCGGCACTAGTTAACCTATCAAAATTTGCATCTCCTCCTATGTTTTGTAATGAACTTAAACCTTCGGCACTGGTTAGGCTTTTAAAATATGCATTTCCAAAAATAACTTGTAATTTTGAAAAATACGATGGCACTTTATCTTCAGTCCAATCTAAATTTCCGTAAAATAATCTAATATTCTCATTTTCTTTAAATTCACTTAAATCTGTTGCAATTTCTTTTTCAGATATTTTAAAAATATGGGCTAAGTCTTGTTTTTGATTTCTCTTTTGTATAATCTCTCTAATTCTAGGATCTACTTCCCAACTAAATTGATTAGTGTGATATAAAAAAATTAAATCATCAATGGAAATTTCTAATCCTTGTTCTTGCTTTTTTTCTAACATTGTAAGATATTTCATATCACTAACCTTTTTTTGATATTGATTTTTATTTAGATGATGAAAAAAATCCTCTCCTATCTGATATTTCATAGATAATTCCTCCTTTTTCGAGATATTATATCATATTTTCTTAGTATTATTGTTAAAATAAAAGCTTTGTTTATTTAATTAACATGATATTATACAAAAGATGTATAGAGATGGGATAATTTTAGAAATACAGAGAAAAAAAGAAAAATACTTCTTTATTTTTTCCTAGTATATGGGAGATTGTTTAAGAAGTATTTTTTGCTTAATTTATTTTTAAATCTTGATATTCTTGACATAATATTTGTTGTTTCTCAGTAATTTTTGTATTCTCTGCTTTTTCTAAAGAGTACCAACCATTTTTAAACATTAGTTCATAAGTTTCTCTTTGAAGAGAAGATATTTCTTTAAAAGTACTAAAATAACTTTGGTATAGGTGCTCATTGCTTGCTTCTGTTAGGGCAATAGCATAATTTTTTTCTAATTCTTTTAATATTCCTAAAAGACATGTTAGATAGTCCTTTTCGTTCATTTCTATTCCAGAAGGTACTTCTGTTTTAGGATTAGCTATTTTATTATTATTCATTAGTACCTCCTTCATTTAGTAAGGATAAAACTAAGTTTAAATTATTTTGAAAAAGATTGTATCCTTTTGTTAGATTTTCTTTTATTTCTTCATTTTTAACTTGATTTACTGCAACATTCATCTTTTTTAAGGCACTATAATTCCAATTAAACATATCACTTAGGTAATCTAGGTCTTTATTTGTTATGATATTTGGAACTTCATTATAAATTTTGTTTTCCATAAAAAAATCTCCTTTCATTTTTATTATGAATAAAAGAAGTTTTTTTAAACAAATTTTAGTAAATTATTAAAAAATAGTAAGAAATAAAAAATACTTCTCATTATTTTTTCTAGAAAGTAAAGTGCACTATAGGGAAAGGTTTGATATTAATGGTGATGAGTGGAATTCTTTTCTTATTTTGCGACAATATATTGTAAAGTAACTGGTTACACAATACTGATGCATAACCAGTTACTTTAAATGTTTTCCACAGAGTTGTGGATTATTTCTTTTTTGCTTTTTCATAATTACATATCTCTTTTAATTTACATTCGTTACAACTTGGACCGATTGCCTTACAATGATATCTTCCAAAGAAAATAAACTGATGATGGGCTTTAATCCAGTTTTCTTTTGAAATTTTTTTCATTAGAGATTCTTCTACTTCTTTTACTGATGCATTTGATTTGGCAAGATTCAACCTTTTTGATACTCTTTCCACATGCGTATCTACAGCAATGGAAGGTACATGATAGAATTCCGATAAGAAGACATTGGTTGTTTTTCTTCCTACACCACTTAATGTTTCTAGATATTTTCGGTCATTAGGAACAATTCCATTTTTTTCCAACACTAATCTCGTTGCAATTTCTTTTATAAAGATACTTTTCTTTTTGAAAGTTCCAATTGGTCTTATGATTTCTTCAATATCTTCTATATTAGCAGACATCAGTTCTTCTAATGTTTTATATTTAGAAAATAAAACTTTTGTTACCATATTTACTCTTTTGTCAGTTGTTTGAGCACTTAAGACAATTGCAATTAATAATTCATAATCCTTGGTATAGTTCAGTTCACAATGAGCATTAGGAAATAAGTCATTCATGTAGTTTAAGATACGATTTATTTTTTCATTTTGTCTCATTATTCATCCTCCAACCAATTATAGTCATAAATTGGCTCTTTTGGTTTAATGGTTTTTCGATAATTTTTCTTTTCTTCTAAGATGTCTTTTTTGGTTTTGATTCCTTTAGTACGCCAATTAAATAATATTCTATCAATATACTTCAAATTTCTAGCATTATTATAAATGGCTTCTTTTAGAGCCTCTTTAATTAATTCCTCGCTATTGCCATCATGTAGCCATTCTTTGATGATTTCTACCTCCATTGGTGAGATTGTTCTTCCCAATTCTGTTTCAAATAAAGTGAAAAGATCTGTATTTATGGTAGCTTCATGATTTTTATCAATAATAATATTAAATAACTTATTGTAGAGAAGATCTAGGTAAATGTATTCTTCTTTCTTTCCAGAAAGATTATTTTCTACTTTGACTTCTAGAATGGCTTTTTCCGATAAGTCATTTAAAATTTGCATAGCTTCGTAAGGTTTCATTCCTATTTCTTCCGTGAAAAGGCCGGGATCATAAACAATTTTATCTCCTTTATTGATGATACAAATTAAAATGATTAGTTCTTTTTCCGTAATATTTAATTTTGTATAATATTTTAATAAAACTTTAGGAATAATGATTGGTTTTTCCTTTAAAATATCAGTTACTACTTCAATCATTTTATTTTCTCTCTAAAGTAATTTTCTTAATAGGATTATTTGTTAAGGCATCATAATATTGATAAGTAATTGTATCTTTTTTACGAATTGTTTTTTCATACATTAATTTGTTTGTTTTATAAATAAGTGGCAGATTTTCTTGATTTTCTGCTAAACTAGAAAGATTTTCTTGATAAACTGCTTTATACTCGTTATTTAAAACATATACAGCACTTGTCGTTGTAAAAATATAATAATTTCCATAGCGATTTGCATAAGTAATTTTTTCTTTTATGGAATAATTATCTTGGATATTTTTAGTAATATTGTCTAATTCATTTTGATTCTGATTCGTAATATAAGATATATATAAGATACCTGTTATTAAAATACTTGCTAAAATTAAAATACTTCGAAGGACTTTTTTCATGGTATCATCCCTTTCTTGTTAAAGATTATAACTTACTTTTTTCGTTTTGTTAAGTCTTTTTTTTAATGTTTTTATGGAAAATAATAGATAAAGAAAAGAGGAT
>CAKPBH010000064.1 GCA_934140355.1 uncultured Bacilli bacterium
TTAGATAGGAGTTATTATAATGAGACAATTAGTTATAGTTTTTATACTAAGGGGTTATTTTAATGGATGAGGATTATCGTAAGTATTTATCTTATGATAATGGTCATGGCCTTTTGATTTCTTCTTATGATAAGATGATTATTGATCGTTATTTTGTTAATTATGATTGTTTGACTAAGGTAAGTGATTTGATTATTTTGTTAGAAAAAGTTTTGGAAGAATTTGATGATGAGGAACTTTTGAATGTGATAGAGCACTTGAGTGAGGTTCATTATTATCAAGAGGTACATAAATAAAGAAGAAACTAATTTTTAGGGTTAGTTTCTTCTTTTTCGTTAATATTCATAATAATTGGTAAAATGATTGGGACTCTTCCTGTTTTATCTGCTAGGAAAGGCATTAGACCATTAATGAGTTCTGATTTAATGTCTGTATAGTTTATATTTTTTGATTTTAGTGCATTTTCGATAATGTTACCTGCATTTTTTTCTATTTGTTTAATTAAAATTTCATTTTCGTTAACTAATATATAACCTCTTGTTGTAATCATTGGCTTTGCTAATAGTTTTTTTGCTTGTAGGTCAATATTAGCGATAATCACTAAAATTCCATTTGAGGACATTAGTTTACGGTCTTTGATTACCATATTTCCAACATCTCCAATTCTAGATCCATCAACATAAATATCATCAGCAGGGACATGTCCTTCTTTGAAAACTTTATCTTTGGTTAAATTTAAGACATCACCATTTTGTAAGATAAAGGTGTTTTCTTTTGGTACATCACAAGTTACGGCTAAGTCACAATGGGTTTTTAACATTCTGTATTCCCCATGATATGGGGCAAAATATTCAGGTTTGAATAGACGAATCATAAGTTTTAATTCATTTTGACAGCCATGTCCTGAGGAGTGAATTTCGGTGGTGCCATTGGTATATACTTTTACTCCTTTTAGGTAAAGTTTATTGATTGTTTTGGCAACACTAGCAGCGTTTCCCGGAATTGGGGAAGAGGAGAAAATAACAATGTCATTTGGTGTCAATTTGATTTGTTTGTGACTTCCATTGGCGATTCTAGATAATGCTGCTAATGGTTCTCCTTGGCTTCCAGTGCAAAGAAGGCATACTTGAGATGGTTTTAGTCGATTGGCTTCTTCTGGTGTCACAATGATTTTTTTGTCTTTGATATAGCCACATTTGATGGCAATATCAATAGAGGTATCCATACTTCTTCCAAATAAGGCAACTTTTCTTTTGTTTTTGCGGCATATTTCAATGATATGTTTTAGCCTGTAAATATTTGAAGCAAATGTTGCTAGTATGATACGATTTTGTTTTTCATTTGCAAATATTTCACTTAAATTTTCATCGACAACCGATTCACTTAAGGAAGTTCCTGTAATGGTAGCATTGGTTGAGTCACTCATTAGAAGACGGACTCCTTCTTCTCCGATTCTAGCCATTTTATGAATATTAGACATTGGGCCAATTGGCGTTAAATCAATTTTAAAATCTCCTGTCATCACGATTGTTCCGTTTGGGGTTTTTATGGCGATTCCATGAGAATCTGGTATTGAGTGAGTTGTTCTAAAAAATTCTATATTAAAATATTTGGTTTTGATTTTTGTATTTTCGTTATAAATAATTAAATTTTTATATTTGATATTTTTTTCTTCTAATTTTTTATCAATTAAAGCTTTTGCTTGAGCTGGGGCATAAATTTTAGGAATATTTACACTTTGTAATAAAAAAGGAATGCTCCCAATATGGTCTTCATGGCCGTGCGTAATTAATAGTGCTTTAATTTTATCTTCGTTTTTCTTTAAGTAAGTATAATCAGGAATGACATAGTCAATTCCTAGTAAATCATCTTCTGGAAACATTACTCCAGAATCAATAATAACAATTTCGTCTTTATTTTGTACACAGTACATATTTTTTCCAACTTCGCCTAGTCCACCTAGCGCGAATACTTTGGTTATATTTTCTTCTTTCATTTTACATCCTTTCTAAAATATTTAAAACCGTTCACAAAATAAAATAATATAAAATTTAATAAAAGTTTTTCTCACCAATATTTAAGATTATACTATAAAATAAAAATTTTTTCAAGTAGCTACTTGAAAAATAAATTCTTCTATATTATAATTGGTTTATATTATAGAAAGAGGTGTTGATATGACATTAGAGGGAGCCAATGCTTTTGCTTTTTTGGAGAATGAAGAATTTACGCTTTATACAGTAAATAGTTTGTCTAGTGGGGAATATGCAGTGGTCATGCCTAAGAGTGTAATGGGGATGGTTAATGTTTTAATTGATTTTCATCAAAAGGGTAATTTTGATGCTTTACAAACGGGTAGTAAAACGAAGGAAGATTTGTTAAATGAGGTAAATAGTACTTACAAGATAGCTAAAAGTACTTATTCAAATTTTATTTTAGTGTATCCAATGCTTAATGAGGATGATTATGTTAATGTTGTTCGGTCTAATGATAAACAAAAGATGTTTGATGAGGTAAAAAAGATTGGTGCGGTTACGAGTGAAATTTATAAAAAAATAACAGAAAGTGGAATGGACGCGAGTAAGATTGATCAAAAAATTATTATTTTAGAAAAAACTATAGAAGATACTGATTTTGTTACTTGGTTAAAGGGACAAATGCCTAATTTTGTGGAAGGATTAAAAATTATTGAGGAAAAAAAGGAAGAAATTAATCCGTTTATGGGAATGAATCCTTTTGGTCCTGCTCCTGTCAAAGAAAAGGTAGTAGAGAACACAACTCCGCCTGTTGCTCCAACAACGGGAAGTAGTATTTTTGATAATGTTGCACCTAGTACTCCTATTCCTCCCGTTACTCCTAACCCTGTTCCTCCTATTACAGAGGAAGTAAAACCACAAACTGTAAGTAATGATATTTTTGCATCTCCTGCTACAAATACTCCAGTGAATGAAACGAGATTAACAAGTAATGGGCAAGTAGAACAACAATCAAGTTCTAACTCCATTTTTGCATCGCCATTAGCAAGTAGTAGTCCAGTAAATAATGCTTCTTTAAATACACCACCTACTACTGAGGCTCCAAAGCCAGTAAATAGCGTTGATTTAGAGGGGACAACGGCATTTCGACCAATTCCAGGAGATACTACGCAAGTTCAAAGCAATATGCAAACTTTTGTAAATGAAGCTAAAAGTATCGAGGAAGTTCAAGCAGAACATAAAGGAAGTAAGGGAATTGCCAATTTATTAATTTTACTAGTCATTTTAGTTGGGGTAACTATTGCTAGTATTGAATTAGGTAAATTTTTATATAATGTTTACGGAAGATAGTCCTTATCTTCTTTTTCTTTTGGGTAAATTAATTTTTAGTTAATTTTTGTGTGAAAAAAAGTGTAAAAATATCTTGTAATTTTATTTTATTTTTGCTATACTCGTTATAGTAAGGAGGAAAGATAAAAGATGAAAGAACAAAAAAATACAGGAAGGGGAATATTTTACGGTGTCATTGGTGTTGCGACTTTAGTTGTAGCTATCATTGGGGCAACATTTGCATACTTTACTGCAACTGCTACTAATGCTACTAATATCACTGGTAATATGGCATCAGTTAGTTTTGGACTAGATGTTCATAAAGTAACTACAGCCGATGAAAAACTAGGTGGTATGATTCCAATGTCAAACTCAATGGTTGAAGCTGCTGTAAAAAATAAAAATGATAGTACTAGTGCTAATAAACCTGAGATTTGTGTAGATGATAACGGAAACGCCGTTTGTCAAATTTATAAAATTTCAGTTACTAATAATGGTACTGCTGGTATGTTTCTAGATGGTTACGTTGCGTTACAAGGCGGTAGTGATAGTGGAACTAATCCACCAGATTATACTGCTACAAATAAAGGACCGGAAGGAACAGGAACACCTAATGCTACCACAATGAGATGGGCTCAAGTATTTTGTACTGGTAGTGATAATGCATTAACTAGTTGTACTACAGTAGGTAAAACAACAACTAGAGCAACAGGAGCTAATGTTGATAGTAATTGGGATGCAATTGACAAACAAGAAACTGCTGTATCTGGAACGAGTGGACTTAACACTGCTCAAATTAAGACTACTTTTGATGATGTTGCTAAGACTGGTACAATTTCAGGAAACAGTTACGATATTATCAATACAAATTATATTCGTGTAAGTGACCATATCTTGACTACGCCAGGTGTTGCAGAGGCAACTGAATCATTTGACCGTAAAACTGATGTAACTTCTGCATTAGTATTTAATCAAAGAATTGACCCTAAGGGAACTCAAAATGCTGATGGTACGACTATTGTTCCAACTGCTGCTGCTAGTGATAGTAATAGTAAATATACTGACGGACAAGTTTATTATATTGTTGTATGGTTAACTGAAACTGGTAAAAACCAAACTGCTGGACAAGATGGTGTTACAACAGGTGGAGAGTCTGGAACTTCTGGAATCCAATTCTTTAAAGGAACTGTAACATTTGTATCTGCACAAGGTAGTGAGGTTACTGCTACATTCTCTAACTATGCTGCTGTTAAATCTGATAAAGCAACAACTGAATAGTATAGTGCTAAAATTTCAACGAAGGTTGAAATTTTTTTTGATTCTAGACTTCATGATTTTAACCACTAAATTTTTCATAAAATATAATTTTTAAATATTTTTGTTATTTTCTTTAAAAAATGGGAATTAATTTACAATTAATTTTTATAAAAAAATATCTTGCATTTTCAATTTATTTTTGCTATACTCATTATAGTAAGGAGGAAAGATAAAGATGAACGAAAGAACAAAAACTAATGGAAGGGGAATATTTTATGGTGTCATTGGTGTAGCAACATTAGTTGTTGCTATCATTGGGGCAACATTTGCATACTTTACTGCAAC
>CAKPBH010000065.1 GCA_934140355.1 uncultured Bacilli bacterium
TTAGTTGAACATCAAAATGTCTCATTCCTAAAACTCTTTTAGAAGCTTCTCTTACAACTGCAAATGCTTCTGGTAATATATCGTCTAAAGTTTTTCCTTCTTTTAATTGCTTTTTAAAATAATCTGTTTTTGCAACCAACTCTGTATCAGATAGTTTTTCCATTTCTGGTTCTAAACTATTAATTTTCTCGACTATTGGTCTTACTCTTTTTACTTCTTTTTCACTATAAGATTTAAAAATCTTGTTCAATATGCTCATATTAGATTCAATCCTTCCTTAATGTTTATAATTTACACTTTTACACTTTGTTAATATATCACTAAATGTATTTTTTAGCAAGGTTATTTTATTATATTTTTTGTATTTCTTATATTTTTAACATACAATTTATTATACTTTCATATATTGTTAATAAGTTTTTAAGAAATGAGGAATTAATAATGTTTATTTATAATTTTAAATTAAATGGTAGTAAATTTTTCAAGATTATTTTTGGACTTATTTTAACGATACTGGTTATAATACTTTTTATTGCTATTTTTAGAATATTCTCTACTGCAAAAGATTCAAATAAATCAACTTGTATTTCTAATGATGTTTCTACAATTTCTTCTAGTAATTATACTAATATATTGAAAACCGTTCATGATAATATCGATAATTATATTGGTGTAAAAATAAAATTTACAGGATATATTTATCGTATATATGATTTTAATGAAAATCAATTTGTATTAGCTAGAGATATGATTGTTTCATCTGATTTTAAAACTGTTGTGGTTGGATTTTTGTGTGAATATAAAGATGCTAAAAGCTTTGATGATAATACATGGGTTGAATTAGCAGGAACAATAAAAAAAGGAGATTATCATGGTAATATGCCAATTGTACACGTTACACAAATAAATGAAACTAAAAAACCTAGTGAAGAATATGTGTATCCTCCTAGCGAAGATTATATTCCTACAAATGGTATTTTATAGTATTTCCTTTACTTTTATGTAAATTCATGATATACTAATATAGCTTGAAAAAAATTATATTGGAGAGATACATATGAATATTTTTAAAAAAGGCTTACAAGTAATAGGACTTCTGCCTGATAATATTATTGAAAAATCCGAAAAAGAAAAATATAAAGCAAAAAAGATGGCTATATATAAGCAATTTCATGAAAATCCAAAAGTACATAACTATTTTCATCATTTAATTGCAACTATAATGATTGAACATTATAATTCTTATCCATATTCTGGAATAAATATACCTTATCGATTCAAGGCTCCTCAAAGCACAGAAAACAAACTAGATTCTCGTCTAGAAAAAGCAAATGTATCATATGATGAAAATGGTCAAATACATTTAGACGTAGATCCTATTTATGATGTTTTTGCTATGAAAATTATTTCAAGAAGAAGACAACCGGCTTTTTCTTCAACTGATCCAGAAATATCTTCATTAATTGAAGAAAGAAAACGAAATCAACCATTTCTTGAAAAAATGCAAGAATTCAAAGGACGCTTAATTGAAGACGAATATACTAAAGAAGGAAGTTATAAATTTAAATATGAATGTACAAAAGAAGAATATTATGAAAAATGTCGAGAATTATTAGTCAACTTAAAAGAATTATTTGATCCTAAAGCTACTGATGTTTTAGAATTTTATGATCAACAAATTTTAGATATTGATAATAGATTAGAAGTATTAAGAGTAACAAAAACGCCTGGCGAAGAAGATGAAATTATAGATAAAAAAGATTTAACTGATGATGGGATTAATTTTTTTCATATATTAACAGAATATGAAACTAAATTTTATGATAAATCAGATTTAGCTATTTTAACCAAACAATTCTTATCACTATTTGAAAATAACAAAAAATTTCAAAGTTTAGGAATATCTTTAAAAGATTCAAAAGAGCCAGTGGAAAAGAAAAGAACTGCAAATGGTTTTGAATCTAATTTTATATATTTAAATACCCCTGTTGGAACAATAGAATGTCAATTACAAACTGAAAATCAATATAGATATGGAAACTATGGCCGTGCTGCACATTCAAATATGAAAGGTAAAGCTGTTAGACCTCTCCCTATTCCAGATGTAAATGATCAAAATAAAGTTAATAATTTTGTTCAAGAAGTAAATCAAATTGTCCCTAAAAGTTATTTAGCTAGAATGGATGATAACGAGCCTGGTAGAGTTCTAATACAAAAATTTAATGATTATCAAAATTATAAAGGTTTAACTACTCAAGTTGCAAAAGGAGATCCACTTGAAAGCCTTTTAAGAAATTACTTTGCTAAACTATATGCTTTAAGAAAAAAGATTTTTAAAACTCAAGAAAAAACAATGGGATTTATAGATTTAGATATAGAAGATTATATACAAAGTGATGAATTTAAAGAAATAAAAGATATAATGAAAACTTTCTCAAAAGATTCAGAAACAAAAATTGTTGATTCAAAAGATTTTGATATCTCCGATTAGTGTTAAATTTATTAAAGTAAAAAGGAAACTTTTATTAAAAAGTATTCCTTTTTATTTTTTATCAAAAATTGTTTTAAATACTCCCCTATCTATTAAATTAGCAAAAATATTTTTAAATATTATTAAAACTATTGGACCTATTAAAAGTCCAAGTATTCCTATAATTTTAAATCCTGTATACATAGCTATTAATGTAAAAATTGGGTGTACGCCTATATTTTTACTTACTAATTTTGGTTCTAAAACTTGTCTTGATATAGACATTATAATTAGCAAAATTATAATAGCTATTCCTAAATTTATATCACCATTAATAGCACAAATAATAGCCCAAGGTATCATAAAGGATCCAGATCCCAAAATTGGTAATGCATCTACAAACCCTATTACTAATGCCATAAGTAATGGATATTGAACATTAAAACCTGTAAATTTTAAAATATATAAACCTACTAAAGAAATTATAAATGAAACTAGTATTAAAGTTGCTTCTGCTTTCAGATATCCACCTAATGTTTGTACTAAGTCCTTCAAATGTATTGTTATTTTTTTTACCCATGATTTTGGCATATGATATTCTATTTGATCTAATATATATATTTTATCTACACATATAAAATATAATGCAATAACAGTTATTCCTATACATATAGCTATTGAAGGTAATTGTGTTACTACATCTATTAATCCCATTAATCCGGTTCTTATCCAATTAGAAACATTTTGCAGTATATCATTTGTGGAATTTTCTATTACTGATAAAATTTCTTCTGATATATGAAGTTTATCAAAATTCATATTAGCTATTATATTATTAAATTGTTCATATATTTTGTCAAAGTAATTATTTAATGTCTGCAGTAAACTAGAAGCTTCTGCAAAAATAGTTATTATGAGCCATGCTAGTATTCCAAGTATTGTTATAGATGCAATTGTAAATATTATTATCGAACTGGTTCTTCTTGTGAATTTAGCTTTTTTCATAATAAATTTTATTGCTGGTTCTAGCATAAGTGAAATAATAAACGCTACTAAAAAAGGCATGTAAAATATGGATAATTTTATGCCTAAATATAATCCCAATAACAATAGAACAACATATAATATTCTTTGAATAACTTTAGACCAATATGAGATATTCCAAACCATTAATTTCCTCCAACTATATTCATTATATGTAAAAAGTCGGAATAATATCCGACTTTTATTAACTATTATTTTTATTATTACATCCACAAATATTTTCAAAAGTTGTACAAACTTGGTTTTGACCAAGTTGTTGATTATTTTGTGCTATATCCCCCATTGTCAATATTCCCACTATCCTATTTTGATTATCACATACGGGTAATCTTCTAATTTGTTGTTGTCCCATTTTACTTTCTGCATTTGACATTTCATCATTTTCTTGACAAGTATATACATTGCAACTCATAATATCACTAACAGGTGTTTGATGAATATCCTTATCACATGCAACACATCTTAATAATACATCCCTATCTGTTACAATTCCACATATACAGTCGTTATTGTCACATACTGGAACACATCCAATATGATTTTGTGCCATTAATTTAGCTACTTCTTGTACTTTGGCATTAGGTTTTACACAACACACATCATCACACATACAATCTTTAACTTTCATTTTTTACCACCTTTCATATTTTATATAATTTATTTTTTGCAAAATAAAAAATAATATACAAAATAAAAAAAGAAAATATAAAGAATATTTTCTTTTTTTACTTTTAAATTAATTAATATTTATTATCTATCTCCTGGATCGTCATAATCATCATGATAACTTTTTTCACTCAATTTTTCAGAATTCCTAATTTTTTCGTATATATTAGGATATACATCATTATATGAGAATCTAACATTTTCCCCTTTTGTTTTTTGTTCACCAAATTCAATAAACTGTTCATGTCCATATAGGTTGTTCAAGCTTATAGAATTTATCCTTTCGCGTGGTGTACCACCATTATAAATAATATGCTCGTCATCTTTTCCTATTACTTTATATGGTATTAAAGTTTTTCCTAACATTGCTGCTGCAAAGTTTCTATGATGTCCCTCAACAATTCCCTTATATCCATTTGATTCTACGACTTCTATTGGAGAATCTGGAAAAAAGCCTTCTTTTTTTATTTTTTCATACATCTCATCAAGTGAATATAATGCAGTACTCAATGTATCTCTTTCAGACTGTAATGGTAATAAAACTTTTGGACTTGTCCATTGTTTTGAATATTCTTTTCCTTCAATTTCATATTGTAAGCATTGTAAAATTGTATTTGCAGTATCCTCTGGATTGCAATATGAGGTATCTACAATTAAATCATAAT
>CAKPBH010000066.1 GCA_934140355.1 uncultured Bacilli bacterium
ACTATTGCATTTAGAGGTGTTCTTATCTCGTGAGACATCGAAGATAAGAAGTCACTTTTAGCGGTATTGGCTTTTTCGGCTTGTTCCCTTGCAATATTTAATTCTTCTATCATTTTAATATCCGGATTTTCAATGGTGTGATACATTAAAAATACTATATAGGTTTCCATTGAAGTCATCAACAATAATTCAGGATGTATTCTTTGGATTAACATTACTACAACTCCTAATAACATAAAAGCAAAAATAGGTAAATACTTTTTATTTTTTAATTCATTGTAATTGCCTAATAATAAGCGTACTACCCATATACATATATATATTCCTGAAACAATAAACATTACATTAGCACTAGGTCCATATGAATATATTGCTCCATTACTATTGTGATAGTATAGCGGCAAGGTAACTATTCCTACGGAAAAAATAATATATAATATCATAAATATTTTTTTTATTTTTGATAATTCTTTTTCTATATTTCTTGATGTTATAGAGAAGATGTATAAAGTGAATAATGTTAACCACGTTAATAAATAAATAATGTATCCTTTTGATACAATAACATTTAAAATAGGGAGTTTTTTTTCGTTTAGGATAGTATAATAACTTCCTAAGGCTAATAGAATACCTATTAAATTTGTTACCATGATTCTTTCAAATATTTTATTTTCAATTGTCTTTAATCTTTTTTTAGAAAAATATACTCCATTTAAAAGTAAACTATAAAACAAACTACAAACTGTATAAAAATTCATAAATCTTATCCCCTTTTTATTTCTTTTCTAACTTTTTTATTTTTCCTTTTTCTGAATTTAATTCTATTTTTTTCACTTCAAAAGAATTAATTTTTCCAACATCAGTTAAAGGTAGCGAATCCCTAAAGGAATAAGTAATTGGTACATCTCTTTCTGGTAGCATTGAAGAACACAATGCTCTTAATTCCTTTTCAATATGATCTTTCTCATTAGCATATTCTTTTTTTAATACCACAACAGCACGTGGCAATTCTCCATGAATACTAGTAGAACAGGGGATGCCGACTACACAGCAGTCTTGTACTTTATCATGGGATAAAATGACATTTTCCATTTCTAGAGGCCAAACATTATGTCCATCAGGTCTAATTATCATATTTTTTGTACGACCATTGATATATAATATTCCATTTTCATCTATATATCCTCTATCTTTTGTATGTGTCCACAATTTACCATCACTGTGTATTTTTTGAACTTTGTTTGTTTCTTCTGAATTTCCGTAATATTCTAACATAGAGGAAGGTCCACTAATGCAAACTTCTCCATATTCTTTGTATTGCACTTCCTCTTCGTTAACAACATCGCTCGTTTTATCTTCTGGAAACTTAAATACAGAAATAGTATTCTTTACAAGGGGAACGCCTGAACTTCCAATGATATTACACTTATTTAATCTTGTAGAAACACTAGAATTTCTTTCCGTTAACCCATAACCAACAATTACATTTTTTTGATAATGGTGTTGATGAAGAAAATCGTTAAATTCTTTTTCGCTTTCTTCTAAAAATTTATCTCCTCCTGCTGAAATGGAAGTTAAAAACTTAGAAAAATCAATATTTTCCATCTTTTTATCTCTAGATAAACAGATATAATGTGTAGGGACACCAACAATATGATTAGGTTTATATTTAATGATATTATCTGCAAATTCATTTTGATCAAATTGAGGAATAATAATATTTTTTATTCCCAAACTAGTTGCCATGACAACGCCAAAAGTCCAACCGTACGCAATGAATTCTGGCATAATATTTAATAAAGATTGCCCTCTTTGTAACCCAAGATCTGTTGCCTTGTACTGTTCTATTAGAGATAGAGCACTATCATTGGTTAGCATGACAGATTTGGGAGCACCCGTTGTTCCTCCAGTTCTTACCATAGCAACTGGCATATTTGGAGAATATTCGCACTCTTCAGCTTGATAATTTTTTCCTCGTTTCAAAAATTGATTCCAATTTAAATAAAAATTTCCATAATCGATTTTTGGAATACTAATTCCATTTTTATTTAATTTTTGTTTTAATTTTCTTTTAAATATTCCTTTACATAAGATTGGGATTGAATCCATATATGAAATACAGATTACATTTTTTACTTTAGTATCATTTATTATACTTGAAATTTTAGGATAAGCAATATCAAGCATAATTAGATAATCCGAGTTTACTTTTTGAATATCTTGCTTGATTCCATTTGCGTGATTTCTCGGGTCAATATTATTTGCAATTGCTCCGATTTTCATTAATGCAAAATTGGCATAAATAGTTTCTGGAAACGTTGGAGAGCAAATTGTTACTATATCTCCTTTCTTTACTCCTAAGGCTACTAGAGAATTTGCTACTTTATCAATATTTTCAAAAACTTTCTTTGCCGTAATATTAAATCCATAATAATCCATTGCAACATCTTCTAAAAAACATTCTGCATTGTCTTTTGCGTATCGATATAATGTTTTTTTCGGAATATCGCTTTTTATTGCTATTTCATCATAATATTTCAACCAGGGTTTATCCACACTTGCATATCCTGTTGGGGGGCCCTGAACTTTTCCTAAAGATAAATCTCTTAGGTATAAATCTCTTAATTTTTCTTCATTTAAATTTAAATTTTTAATCATTATTACGCCTCACTTCTAAAAAATTTGAATTTTATTTTAATTGTAAGTTTACTAGTTAGCTTCATTTTTAATTAAATATAGCATTTTTTCTTTTTAAAAGATATTTTTTTCTCTTTTAGTTAACAAAATACTGTCCAAGTATTTAATCACTAATTAATATTTTATTTTTGGTTAAAGAATTGTAAAGGTGAAACCGTCAGATAAGTAGATGACAATTTTAAAAATGATTTTACGAAATCTTTGGTTCTGGCTAGGATTTCACGTATTTCTCTTGTCTCTTGATTGGTATATTTTCTTTGATTAGCGGGATAGCCGTACGCATTAATATCTAGAGATGAGGCAATATAAAGTGCTCTATATAGATGATATTTTTGCGTAACGATTAAAATATTCTTAGCATGGTAAATATATTTTGCACGATAGAGGCTATCATAGGTTGATATTCCAAAATTATCCATTAAAATATCTTTTTCTGGAATATTATTTTCTATTAAATATTTTTTCATTACATTCACTTCATCATAATCATCCCTAATATGGTCACCGCTTACTAAAATTTTAGGTGCTGTTTTGTTTTGATAGAGTAAAATACTTAATTTTAATCTATCTTCTAACATGGGACTTGGTCTTTTGTTTTTAATTCCGGCTCCTAAGACTAAGATAAAATCAATATTTTTTAAAGTGTTTTGCTCTTTATTTGTTAATATTTTATCTTTGGTAGATATTATCATGTAAAAATTGGTTATTAGGAAAAAAGATAGGACTAAGATAGCAATTATTTTTAAGTATTTTAATTGTTTAGAAAACATTTTACCACCACCCTTCTTATGGTAAAAAATGAATTTATTTATGTAGAAATTATATCATGAATAAAAAAAAATCTCAACTTATGGTTAGTGAGATATTTTTATTATAAATTAGGTTTTAAAATATATCTTATCTTTTTATCGACTGGGGATAAAACGTCTTGAAAGATAGCTACTTTTTTTCCTCTTAATTCTATATCTTCATTATCTTTTAATAAAGTATGTACGCGAATTGGCAAACTAATCTACCCCCACATAATGATTACAAGCTTCTACATTTTTTGCTTGATAACCTTTAGAAGTATTAATTAGGTTAAAAGTAACTTCTTGTCCTTGGGATAATGTTTTATAACCATCCGCTTTTATGGCGGAGTAATGTACGAATATGTCTTCTCCTTCATTGTATTCTATAAAACCAAACCCCTTGGCATCATTAAACCATTTTACTCTACTTTTCATTCTTTGTTCCTCCTTTGTACTACTCTTTCATTATCCCATATCTTATCTAGAAAAAACTGTAAATTTTATGTATTATTTTTTTAGCAGAAACTGTAACATTTCTGTAATAATAACTATAAATAATTTTACTTATTTTTTAATAAATCTTTCTTGTTTTTGCATCTTTTGGGTAAAATATTACTATTAATTTGGGTAGCATCATATAATTTTTTCAAGGCGGCGATTTCTTTATTTACTTGATCAACACTTAAATTTAATTCTTGTGCCTGTTTGACAATACTGTATCCCTTAGCTCTAGTTCGTATAATAAACTCCTGCCTTTTATTTAAATTTCCTTCTTTGATAAAAGCTTCTAATACTGATTTTGTCCATAATATTTGTTTTGTCATTTTTTCACTCCTCATTTTGCTTGTTTTGAAGCATTTTTTATTATTTTACTATAGAGAGAAGTATGGTGATGCAAAAAAAATACACAATTTTGTCTATTTTATTTAAATGACTATTTTTTTACTATTAGTTAATGTTATTTTTTCAAAAAATATAATGAAAGAGGTTGAAAATTTATCTTTTTTATGATAAATTATAGTTATCTTGTTTTTAGGAGTGTAGTTCAGTTGGTAGAACGTCGGTCTCCAAAACCGAATGTCGTGAGTTCAAGTCTTGCCAC
>CAKPBH010000067.1 GCA_934140355.1 uncultured Bacilli bacterium
ATGATATCTTTTTTCTTAATATGATTATATTGTTTATATGTTTTAGGAAACATGGTTAAAGAGATTTGTCCATATTCATCAGAAGCCGTGATAAATGCCATAATATCATTATTTTTAGTAGTTACTTCTTTGATGTTATCAATGGATAATACCATAGAGATTGTTCTATCGAAGTATTTTTCTACAGATAATGTATCAATGTCTGTGGTACTTTTATAGATATTGGTGGGATGATTACTTAGATAGAAACCAAAGATATCGAATTGATTGGTGATTTGTTCTTCTTTGGTGTATTCCTCATACTCTTCTAAGTTAAGGGGGGGCAAGTCAATCATCCCAGCGTTTTTGGAAATTAAGACATAATTAAAGATTTCTTCTAGATTATTGATTAGCGTTTTCTCATTTGTTCCAAAAGAGTTAAAACATCCAGCTTGGATTAAAGAAATGATGGCTTTTTTATTTAAACTTCCGGGTTTGTTTTCGTTTAAGGTCATCTTTTGTTTAGTGGTTGGTGAATAATTTCTTTCTAAAAAATTAATGAATGAAGTATAAGGGGATAATTTTCTTTCTTGGATAATCTGACTTGCAATTGTTGTGCCGACATTCTTGATAATGGATAAAGGACAGATAATTTTTTTATTTTGAACTTGGTAGATACTTGTACTTTGATTGATATCAGGTGGTAAGATTTCAATTTTGTTTTGTCTAATTTCTGATAAATAAAGTTTTGTCTTATAATCATTTCCAATAACATTATTTAATATTGCGGTTTCAAAGTATTGGAAGAAGTAAGTTTTTAAGAAAGCCATTTTATAGGCAACAGTAGCATAACCTACGGAGTGAGATTTGTTAAATCCGTAGTTGGCAAATTTTAAAATTAAGTTATAGATTTGTTCGGCTTGATTTTTTGTATGTCCTTTTTGAATGGATTTTTCGATAAATTTTGGTTTTTCTTCGATTAAAATTTGTTCTTTCTTCTTAGAAATTGCCCTTCTTAAGATATCTGCTTCTCCTAGGGTGTATCCAGCATAAGTTCTAGCGATCTCTAAAATTTGTTCTTGATAAATAATAATGCCATAAGTTGGTTTTAAAATATCTTCTAGCGAAGGGTCTGGGTAAGTTACTGGTTCTAGTCCTTCTTTTCTTCTGATATAATTATCAATAAATTCCATGGCACCTGGTCGGTAAAGAGCAATCGCCGCGATTAAATCATCAAAGCTAGATACTTTTAATTTTTCTAGAAAACGTTTCATCCCAGGGGACTCAAATTGAAAGATTCCATCCGTTTTTACTTTAGAAAATACTTCTAAGGTCTTTTTGTCTTCTATTGGGATATTTTGGAAAGTAATATTTAGATTCTCTTGTTTTCTAATATTATTTAGAACTTCTTGTATTAGAGTTAAGTTAGAGATTCCTAAAAAGTCCATTTTTAAAAGACCTAATGGTTCTAAATAATTCATGGAGTAGGCTGTTGTGTAGATACCTCTATTATTTTTATAAAGAGGGATGGTCTCATCGATAGGGATACGGCTAATGACAATTCCTGAAGCATGGATACCAATATTTCGTGGTAATCCTTCTAGGTGAAGAGCAATATCAAATAACTTTTGATAGGTTGGATTGTCATTTAATAAGCGTTTTAATTTGATATTATTTGTCATGGTTTCTTGTAATGTTTCTTTGGATGATAAGAGTTTGGTTAGTGTATCCACTTCCGTTAGATGAATGTCTAGTGTTCTGGCAACATCTCTTACCACTTGTTTAGCAGCTAGGGTATCAAAAGTGATAATTCCTGCAACTTTTTTTTCACCATACTTATTAATACAATAGTTGATGACATCTTGTCTTTTTTCACTATCAAAATCAATATCAATATCGGGCATCGTTACGCGCTCGGGATTTAAGAAACGTTCAAATAATAAATCATATTTTATAGGGTCAATGTCAATAATTCCTAAGGTATAACTAACCAGACTTCCTGCTGCAGATCCTCTTCCTGGACCAACTAAGATATGATTTTGTTTGGCATATTTAACATAGTCCCAAACAATTAGGAAATAATTGCAGAAATTCATTTTGTTAATAATACTTAGTTCTTTTTCTAAACGGGTAAGATATATTTCTGGAACATTGTTGTTTAGTCTTCGCTTTAGGCCTTTTTCACATAAGTATTTTAAATAATCATAAGCATTAATATTTTCATCATAGATAGGTAGGAGATTACTGGTATATCCAATTTCTACATTGCATAAATCAACGATTTTTTTTGTTGTGTTTATATCTATTTTATTGGTATATTCTAATAATTCTTGTTCATTCATTAAATGGTGGTTTTTATTTTCATTTAAGACATATTCTCCAATTATTTTTTGTTCTTTTATCATTAGTAAATAATCTAAGTATTTATGGTCTTCTTTTTCTAAATAAGAAACATTATTAATGAATATTTTGTCTTCTTTTATTTTTTCTTGTTCTTCTTTGGTGGAGTAGCCGATATAGTGATGGGAATAGAGATTATATATTTCTTCATCAAAGAAAGGGTAAGGAATTACTAAGATTAAATTTTCCTTGTAAGTATTTAAATCTTCTTTAGTAATCTCTCTTTCTGATACAAGAGTTGATAATTTAATTAAGTTTTTGTAACCTTGATTATTCATTGCATATAATAAAATATTTTTATCTTCTACTTCTAGTTCTAGGCCAATTACTGGTTTGATGTTATTTTTTTTACATTCTTGATAAAAAGAAGGAACACCAAACATATTGTTGTGATCAGTTATAGCAAGGGCCTGATAGCCTAGTGATTTTGCTCGTTTGATCAAATCTTGGATACGAATCAAACTACTTAGTAAGGTATAGCTTGTTTTTAATTGAAGGGGAGTATAAATCATGTATGTCATCTCCTTAAAATGCTTAAATTATTACTTCTTTTTATTTATTATAACATGAAAAAAGATATCATGTTTTTTTTATTATATAATTTTTTCATTCATGATATCTTTTATGACTATTTTTTTTGCAATTGTTTTTTTGAATGTTCTTTTTCTTGATTTTGTTTATATTCATTTCTAAGGCGATTTAAAATTTCATCTAATTCTATTGTGGTGAAAACACCACCATTTTCTGTTAATTTGTTTATTTCTTCATCATTTAAATAATTAAACAAAGGTTCTCCTTCATCAAAATGGACATATGTTGGACAAGAGTCTAGAGTGTGTTCTTGGTGATATGGATGCATTCTATACCATGCTTGAAAAAGGTGATGATATTCGTGATAAAAACTATTGGTAGAATTATATAATATATAAAGATTGGATTCCCCTTTGTCATTGACGTTTTCCATTACAATTAAATCGTCAATATCAAATTCTTCAACATTTTGTAATTTTTCCTTTTTTTCTTTTAAATTTTTAATTTCTTCTTCTAAACTATTTCTTTCTGAAATATAGTTACTTAAATATCTATCCACCACCTCGTCGGTATTATCATTAGTTTCAGTAGCAATTTCTGTTTCATCACTTGAAATATTTCTCTTAGAATCAACTTTTCCCATAGCAAAACCTGACATCACTAAGACTACACTTAATCCTCCAGATATAATTCTATTTCTCCATTCTTGGTTAATTTTTACATTTTTCATATTGTGTTTCCCCCTTTTGATAGATATGATAACAAATACTTATTTAATTTGTCAAGTTATTTTTATTTATGGTAACCGTTTAATTTTTTGCTAGAGCAATTTATTAAAATTTAGTGTTATTATAATTGAAAAAAATATTTTTTATGTTATTGTTATACAATTTGCTCATTTTTTCTTTTCAACAGATTTGTGGAAAAGTGCTAATGCAGTACTTTTTGGTATAAAAAAACTCCTATGTTAGAAATTTTTTATATTTTCCACATTAGGAATGCAATTAAAGCAACACCTAGAGCAATGATTAAAGCTAGCGTAAATATTGGTGCGAAACCATCACTTTTTACACCAATGTCTGAGGTGAATGTCCCCTTTCCTTTAGCACCTTTTTTCATGTATTTGTTATTACTTTCTGGTCTTTGTAATTTGTAATTGGGTTTTAAGGCTACTTTTTCATCAGTATCAGAAGTAATAATCATTTCTGATTTTCTACCTTTTTCATCTACAAAATCTTGCACAACACTATTTTTCATTCTTTTTTCCTCACTTTCGTTTATTTTCACTGACTAGAGTCATTTCTG
>CAKPBH010000068.1 GCA_934140355.1 uncultured Bacilli bacterium
AAAAATAAATTTAAGTATTTTAAAAATAAACCATTCATTATATAATTAAATAGAAAAGAGGTAAATATGAAAGTTGTCGTTCAAAGATGTATGAAAGCATCGGTTATTGTAGATGATAATACAATAAGTACTATTAGCCAAGGACTAATGCTTCTTGTTGGTTTCACTGAAAAAGATAGCATCAAAGAAATTGATTATATGGTAGATAAAATCATTAATTTAAGAATCTTTGATGATGAAAAAGGGGTAATGAATAAATCATTATTAGATACCAAAGGCTCTATTCTCTCAGTTAGCCAGTTTACCTTATATGCAGATACCAAAAAGGGAAGAAGACCATCTTACATAAAAGCACTAAATGGCGAAGAAGCAAAAAAACTCTATCAAACGTTCAATCAAAAATTAAAAGAAACAGGCCTTAATGTTCAAACTGGAATTTTTGGTGCGAATATGAAAGTAGATTTTATCAACGATGGACCTATTACAATCATTTTAGAGAAAGAAGGAGAAAATAATGGAAAATAAAGTAAACTATAAATTATTAAATATCTTATTAATCGTTTTAATCATCTGTCTTTTATACCTAATAAGAGGCTTATGGCTAGGAATTATTGCCAAAATAATGGCAATTCTTCTTCCATTTATCGTTGCTTTTGCAGTCTCTTATGCCCTTTATTCATATACCAAAAAATTAGAAAATTATGGCCTTCCCAAATGGTTAGCCATGGCAGTAATATACTTTATTATCATTGGCTTTCTTATCTTAATAGGAATCACAGTAGTTCCAATGTTATATGACCAAACCGTTTTATTTTTAAGTAATATTTCTGCAGTTATAACCGACATTTCTTCTAAATACGAAATTGACTTAGGTGTTTTACAACAATCCATTTCAACCATCTCAACAGACATTCTAAAGGGAGTAGGCAGTTATATCTCTAGTGGCGCCATTAATATCTTAAACGCATCCATCAGCGTCATTACTAATTTAGTCATTATTGCCGCAGTCAGTGTATATTTCTTATGGGATATGGATAATATCAGATTAGGTGTAAAAAAAATTCTAAAAAAACAAAAGGGAAGAATGTATCAATATGTAAAAAGATTAGATACTGAAATTGATAATTACTTTAATGGCCTTTTCAAAACCATTCTCATCCAATTTATTGAATACACCATTGTCTTTAAATTAATTGGCCATCCCAACTATCTTATTTTAAGTATCTTAGCAGCCGTAACCACCATCATTCCTTATTTTGGAGGATTATTAGTCAATATCTTAGCTGTAATCATTGCATCTGTCGTAAGTACCAAATTATTAATTTTAACCATTATTGTCTGCTTAATTTGCCCAAATATTGATGGCTATATCATTGCCCCTAAAGTCTATGGCAAAACCAACCAATTACCAGCGTTAGTCAATATTTTTGCTGTCTTTGCCGGAGGAATTTTAGCTGGTTTCTGGGGAATCGTTATTTCCTTACCAGTTGCAATTATTATTATCGCCACCATCAAATTTTTCAAAGAAGACATTAACAACAAAATCGTCACAATCAAAGAAAAAATATAAACAAAACGATTGACAAACAATACTGATTTAGAAAAAATCTTTATCTAAAGAATAAAACTAAATCAGTGTTTTCATCAAATGAAAAAGAAAATAAGCACACCCTCCTGATAATAAAGCATGAATAAGGCGAAAAACAAAAAAAGGAAAATAGGAAATATCCGTCTCAACAATTTGAGAAATAACTTGCAAATGCACCGACAGTCCACCAAAAGAAAGAAACATCGCCGCAATAACCACCTTATAAATATCTGCTATTCCAAGATAACTAAGTTCCCTAAGTCCCATTGTAATTTCTAACCCACCCTTAACAATAGCACCTGGATAAGGAGAAAAAGAGAATAATTGAATGATTAAAGAAGAAACAATCAAGAAGAAAGTCAGTGTCCCTGCAATTAAAAGTAGGGTATCAATAGACGACTTTATCGAACGAATAAAAACTTGGCTAAAACTTTGACTTTTCGTCTTTAAAGTCGTATAATTTTTACATGGAGTAGACTTTCCTCTAAAAAGAATTCCAATCAAAATATTTCCAAGAATATGACTAATCAAAATAATGATGCCATAAATTTCATTGTGAAAAAAAGTACCACCTACCACCGTTAAAACAAAAATAGGATTTGAAAAATGGGTAAAAGTTAAAGCCCGTTCAGCTTCTTCCCTCGAAATTAAATTTTGTAGATAAAAATTCTTCGTATTCCTAGCATTACTAGGAAAGCCACTAATACAAGAAAGAAAAAAGATAGTAACTACATTTTCACTAACATGAAATACCTTTGAAAAAACATTTTTAATAAACGAAGGAATATACTGAGTAATGTGATAAGAAATTAAGATATCAGAAATCACAAAAAAAGGAAACATTGTAGGAATAAGTGTCGTTGTCCATATTTTTAAAGAATAGGAAACACTTTCAAATACGACATTTCTTTCTAAAAAAACAAGAACAAGTAACCCCAAAAATAAAAATACGATTAAAGTATTTAGAATATTTTTCATCATACTAAATTATATGTCAGAGAAAAAGAATAATTAGAAAGAGTGATTACCATGCGAACAATAAAAACCATTTTAAAAGAAGATAAATTTTATATCATTGCCCTTGCTATCCTAATTTTAATCTTTAATATCCGCTTACCCTTTTATGTTAATGCCCCAGGTGGAACGATTAATATAAATGATAGAATTGAATATCAAGATAAAAAAGAATATAAAGGAAGCCTAAATATGTTATATGTAACAGAGTATGTAGCCTCCATTCCCTTTTATTTATTGTCCTATATTATTCCCGATTGGGACTTAGAAAGTATTAAAGAAAATCAAGTATCCTCTACAGAAAGTGTTGAGGAAATTAACAAAAGAAATAAAATACTTTTAGAAAATTCAATTAATAATGCAACCTATGTTGCCTATAAGTCTGCAAATAAAAAAATAGAAATTACTAAAACCAAATATGTTGTTGTAGCAGTTACCAAAGAAAATGGCCTAAAAATAGGAGATGAAATTTTAGAAGTAGAAGGAAAACAAGTTTCCAGTCTAGAAATGATAAAACAAGCAATTGAAGAAAAAAATGTTGGAGATGAAATCAATTTAAAAATTAAAAGAAATAATAAAGAACAAGAAGTGGTGGCCAAAATAGAAAAAGAGGAAAACAAAAAAGCCTTAGGCGTAATGATTGTCACCAATTACAATTTAAAACCAGAAAAAGAAGTAAAACTAAAATTTAAACAAAGCGAAAGTGGCTCATCCGGAGGATTGATGATGAGCCTAAGTATTTACAGTGCCATTAGTGGCAAAGATATCTTAAAGGGAAGAAATATTGCCGGAACCGGAACCATTGATATGAATGGAAATGTTGGTGAAATTGGGGGAATAAAATATAAAATCATGGGAGCAGTAAAAAATAAAATGGATGTTGTCTTAGTTCCTAGTGCGAATTATGAAGAAGCCATTAAGGTAAAAGAGACTAAAAATTACAAAATAGAAATTGTTGCTTTAGATACCTTTGCGGATGCGATTGATTATTTAACCAAAAATTAAATTTTAGATAAAAAATACTATTGTTGATCGAAAAATTATATGTTATACTAAGAAAAGAGAGAGATAATTAGTATTAAAAGTATGAAAGTAGAAAATAAATTTGCTATCAGAGAGTTAATGGGAGGTGAGAATTAACACAGATTTATTTTACGAATTACCTATTTTTAGCTAATCGGGTAAAACCGTTATCAAATAAAGTAAAAAAAAGGATGGTACCGTGCTTTTAGCACTCCTTAAATAAGGAACCATTCTTTTTTTATTAAATCTCATCAAAAAATTAAATTTAGTAGGATAACCCAAAAAGAAAGGATGAAAAATATGACATTATTTGAGGATTTAAAATGGAGAGGACTAATTAAAGATATCAGTAGTCCAGAATTAGAAAAAAAATTAAATGAGGATAAAATAACCTT
>CAKPBH010000069.1 GCA_934140355.1 uncultured Bacilli bacterium
ACAAAGTTAACAAAGAAAAACTAGGTTTTATAATACCTAGAGAGGATTTTTAAATTAAAACTGTCAAACTCGGGTCTCATATAATTATCTAAAATTTTTATGCGATTGCTATATAATTGAAATTTTATTCTTGCATTTTTTTTTGATTATGTTATAATTTTGTTAGTGCAATAGCATTTTTAGGAATCAAGTCAGGACTGGAAGGTAGCAGCTTTAACTTTAGATGTTATGTGCACTAATTTTTTAATGTTATCACGAACAATTGTTCTTATTTATTTTTATGGTAATTTTTTCAATTTTATGATATAATTTAGTTATATTTCAAGGTGGTGATGAAATTTTGGCGTATCTTGCACTTTATCGTAAGTATAGACCTACTAATTTTAATGATTTGGTTGGACAAAATGAAATTGTAAATATTATTAAAAATGAAATTTTGAACAATAAATTATCTCATGCTTATTTGTTTTCTGGTCCTAGGGGTACTGGAAAAACTTCAACTGCTAAGATTATTGCAAGAATGATTAATTGTAGTAATTTGGGAGCAGATGGAGTTCCTTGTGGAGTTTGTGAAAATTGTAAAAATTTTAATTCTAATAGTGATATTGTAGAGATTGATGCAGCTTCTAATAATGGTGTAGATGAAATTAGGGAATTGCGAGATAAGGTTAATTTAGTTCCAGCAAATGGGAAATACAAAGTTTATATTATTGATGAAGTTCATATGTTGACTACGCAAGCATTTAATGCTTTATTAAAAACATTGGAGGAACCTCCTGAACATGTTATTTTTATATTGGCTACTACAGAGTTTTATAAGATACCTATAACGGTTGTATCTAGATGTCAAAAATTTCAATTTTTAAAATTTTCTATTTCTAATATTTATTTTAGGTTAAAAGATATTTCTGATAGTGAGTCAATTGATATAGAAGATGATGCTTTATATGAAATTGCAAGGTTGTCGGATGGGGGCCTTAGAGACGCAATTAATATGCTTGATCAATTATCTTCATTTAAAAATGAACAGATTTTAATTTCTGATGTGTATAAATTAAATGGTTTAGTCTCTTATTTAGATTTTTATGACTTATTAGTTTGTATAACTGAAAATAGGTTAAAAGGAATAGTTGAATTTTTTGATAAATTAGATAGTTGTGGGAAAAATTTTAATAGGTTTGTTGATGATTTTATGGAATTTGTTAATGAAATATTAATTTTTAATACTACTATGGAATATAAATCAAATGTCCAAGAAAAAAATGATATTATAAAAAAAATATCTGAAAATTTTGATTTTGAATTTTGGTATAATTTATTAATTTTTCTAAATGATTTGTTAATTAAAGTTAAAAATTCATATTTTGTTAAAATTTTATTAACGGCTGAGTTTATTAGATTTTCAAACTTAAAGTTTTCTAAAAAGGAATCGCTTAATAACGCTATAGTTACCACAAGTAAATCATTTAATAAAAATGAAAAAAACGAAAAAATAACATTTAGTTTATCGGAAGAAGAAATGGAACGTCTGAAAGAAATTAGGATAAACAACACTTTTTGTACTGCATCAAAAAAGAAAAAAGAAAAATTTATTGAAATATGGAAAAATTTAATGGATGTATCGTTGAATAATTCTAAATACATTTGTTTTTCTGGATTATTGAATGATGTTGATGTGGCTGTTGTAGGAGATAATGATATTATTTTTGTTGTTAAATATGAGTCTTTGATGGGTAGATTGATTTCTAAGGTAGAACTTTTTGAAAATTTGATATTAGAAGTGTCTAAAGTTGGTTATAAGATTGTTTTTTTAACAACTGATGAATGGGAAAGAGAAAAAAAATCTTATATAGATAATTTAAAAAATGGTTATAAATATAAATATATTGATGAAAATAGCACTGATTGTTGTAATTTAGAGAAAAAAGTAAGTAATTCTAATGATGATATTGAAAAAGTTGTTTCTATTTTCGGTGATAGTGTTATTTCTTATGAATAGAAAAGAAAGGTGATTAAAAATGAATATTCAACAAATAATGAAACAAGCTCAAAAAATGCAAAAAGAATTACAAAAAACTCAAGAGGAGTTATCCAAAACACATTATGAGGGAAAGTCTTCACTTGTAAGTGTTATCCTAGATGGGAATAAAAATGTTATCTCAGTAAAAATTAATGCGGATGATTCTTTAGATAAAGATGATATTTCTTTGTTGGAGGATATGATTTTAGTTGCATTTAATGACGCTGCTAAAAAAGTTGATTTAGATAAAGAAAATAAATTTGGAAAATATGGTTCTGGATTAGCAGGAATGATGTAATATGTTACCTGATAAATTGAAAAAAGTTGTTGAAATTTTTAAAAGATTTCCTGGAATTGGAGAAAAAACTGCAGAGCGTTTAACTTTTTCATTATTGGATTTTTCAAAGGAACAATTAACAAGTTTTTCGGATTCTATTTTAGATGTTAGGGATGGTGTTTTTTATTGTTCTATTTGTGGAAATATTTCTGATGATGATATTTGTTCAATATGTTCAGATTCTTCTAGAGATAGTGAGGTTGTTTTGATAGTTGAAAAGGCAAAAGATATTTTGTTATTTGAAAAGAGTGCTACTTTTAATGGAAAGTATCATGTTCTTGGAGGTTTGATTTCTCCACTTGATGGGGTTGGGCCTAATGATATTAATCTTGAAAGTTTGATTTCTAGAATTCATTTTGAAAAGATAAAGGAAATTGTATTTGCACTGAAATCTAATATTGAAGCAGAAACAACTATTCAATATATAAAAAAAATTTTGTGTGATACAGAAATAAAAATTTCTAAATTAGCCATTGGTGTTCCAATAGGTGCTGATATGGAGTATATTGATTCATTGACGTTGGGATTGGCACTTAATGAAAGAAAAAATATTAGTTAATTCAAGAAATATAACATAAATTTTAATAGGTGATTTATGTGAGATATTTTTGGATATTAAAAAAAATAATAGTTGGAATGATTTTAATTTATTCTTTTAATAGTTTTGGAGTTTTGATGAATTTTGTGATACCTATTAATTTTTTTACAGTTTTGTTAGTATCTATTTTTGATATTTCTGCTGTTTTTTGTTTGTTTTTGTTTTATATATTTTTATAAAAAAGCAGGTGATTTTTATGTTGGATGATTATAAAAATGAACAGGTTATACCTTATATGCTTATTAAAAATTCTGTTTTGAATAAGCGTTTATCTCATGCTTATTTGATTGATGCAAATCATTATAGTGATTCTTTTGAATTTGCTGTTTCAATGGCTAAATTTATTTTTTGTAAAAATCATTATAGTAAATTACAATCAGATAGCTGTGGATGCTGTAATATTTGTTCAAGAATTGATGATGGTAATTATCCAGAGTTTAGAATAGTTGAACCAGATGGTTTAGTTATAAGGAAAGAACAGTTGTTAGATTTACAAGATGATTTTAATTTATCTTGTATAGAAGGTAATTATAGAATATATATTATAAAAGATTGTGAAAAGATGAATAAACAGGCATCGAATTGTTTATTAAAATTTTTGGAGGAGCCAGTTCCTGGTGTCGTTGCTATACTTTTGACCAATCATTTTAGTAATGTGTTGAGTACTATTGTATCTAGATGTCAAGTTCTTCATTTGCACAGTAATTATTTAAATTTAAAGGGGAGTACGCTAGATAAATTATTAGCAATGAATTCTGTTTTTCGAAAAGATAAGAAAGATTTATTATCTAATGATGCAAATCTTTCTATAGTAGAAGAAGTTTTGGATTTTGTAAATTATTTTGAAGAAAATAATTTAGATATTCTGATTTATTTAAGGAAAAAATGGAGTAATGTTCTTTCTAATAGAGATAACACTATTTTAGCCTTTTTTTTGCTAGTATTTTTGTATTATGATGCTTTAAAGT
>CAKPBH010000070.1 GCA_934140355.1 uncultured Bacilli bacterium
TAAGTTGATAGTCTCCTTTAAAGATTGGAGAGATGTTTCCTAATTTTTTACTTTCCACAGAATTGTGGAAATCTTTTATTGTTTGGATAGGAATTTTACCGTTTCCTAAAGCGTAAGCTTTTTCTTCTAACTCTCTTTGAAATGTCAAGCCATCTAATGGGTTAGTTCCATAGTCTTTAGGAGAGATGGTTACCACAATAGCACTGTTGGCATTTTGGCTATTTCTATCATGATAACTCATCCCATTAATGGCTAATCTTTTTTCTTCAGATGAAGCATTTACCACATATCCCCCAGGGCACATGCAAAATGAATATACTCCCCTTCCCTCTTTCGTTTGATAAGTTAGTTTATAACTTGCTGGTGGGAGAAGTGTGTTATTTTTTCCATATTGATTAATATTAATTAACTCTTGGAGATGTTGTATTCTAAGTCCCACAGCAAATGGTTTTGGCTCTAAAGAAAATTCTTTTTCATTTAACATTTCAAAGGTATCTCTGGCGCTATGACCAATGGCTAAAACTAAAATATCGGTCTCTATTATTTCTTTATGATTGATTTCAATAGAGGTCATTTTATTTTCTTTAATGTTAATATTGGTAAGGGTTGTATTATAATGAAACTCTCCTCCAAAGTCGATGATTTTCTTTCTTAAATTAATGATTACTTTTCTTAAAACATCTGTCCCAATATGAGGATTATTGGTATATAAAATTTCTTTATCAGCACCCGATTCAACAAATATTTCAAAAACTTTCTTCATTCGGAACCCTTTATCTTTTACTAAAGTATTTAATTTTCCATCAGAAAAAGTGCCTGCACCACCTTCGCCAAATTGGACATTTGAATTTTTATTTAATACTCCTGTTTTCCAAAATTCTTCAACAGATTTAACTCGTTTTTCTATCCTCTCTCCTCTTTCAATGATAATTGGTTGATAACCTAATTCTGCTAAAAGATAGGCACAAAATAATCCTGATGGACCACTTCCCACAATAATGGGGCGATGTTTCAATTTTTTGTTTCCTATTTTTGGATAAATATACTTTTCTTCAGGAGTTAAAAATATATCTTTATTTGATTGACGTTTCTTTAATAGGTGTTCTTCATTTTTTACGTCAACATCTACTTCATAGATATAAAATATATTTGGTTTTTTTCTAGCATCTAATGATTTCTTAGAAATGGATATTGTTTTAATATTAGTCTCTGGACATTTTAAAATGAGAGATACTTTTTTCTTTAAGTGGTTAAGGTTATCTTTTTCTATGGGAATTTTAATTTGTCTTATTCTAATCATTGTCTTCCCCCTTTATATTTGAGCCGGCTATAATTCCTGATATCCAGGCAAATCCTAAGTTATAGCCACCACAATCTCCATCAACATCTAATAATTCTCCTGTTAGATATAATCCTTTTGTTTTAGTAGATTCTAATGTATTTGGATTAATTTCTGTTAAGGGTATGCCACCTGTTGTAACTTGAGCTTGGTCAAAAGAATTGGTCCCTGTAATGGTAAGATTAAAATTAGTAAGATTATCACCTAATAAGTATTTTTTGTTATTAGATAGATTATCCCAATTGTCTTCTCTTTTTATTTTGGACTGTTTTAAAATTAAGTTTACTAATTTATAATTTAAGATGCCATCTAATAAGTCTGCAATATTTCTATTTTTGACTGCTTTATTTCTTGCTTCCATAAAATTTAGAAAAGAATTTTTATCATGGATATTTAATTGGTGAAGGAAGTTTATTTTTACCTCTGTTTTTTGCTTTTTTGATAAAGATAGTGCTGCTCCCCCACTTAAACATAGTGTACAAATTCCACTTATTCCATAATCTGTTAATTGAATTTCTCCTACTTTTGAATCAATATATTTGTTGTTTTCAAATAAAGAAATTTTTACATCTGTCCGAATTCCATGCCATTCTTTTAAATAAGGAGCATCTGCTTTTAATTGAACTAGGGCTGGTAAGGGAGAGATGAGACTATGGCCTAAGAACTTTGCGATATCATATCCACTTCCTGTTGATCCTGTTTTAGGGGCTGCTTTGGAACCGGTTGCTAAGATAACTTTTTTACTTTTGAATATGCCATTATTGGTTGTTAATTTGAAAATATGATTTTCTTTTTCAATAAAGATAACTTCTGTATTTGTTATGATTTCAACCTCATTAATTTGTGCTTCTTTTAGGAGTGCAGTTTGAATACTTATAGCCTGATTAGAGTTTGGATAAAAATAACCTTCTTTTATTTTGGGAATAATTCCTATAGAGTTAAAAAAAGATAATACTTCTTTAGAATAATCTTTTTGTAAAATTTTTTCTAATACTTCTTTATTTCTTGTATGATAGTGATTCATTGATTGATCACTATTCCAATAGTTACATCTTCCATTTCCTGTTATTAGGATTTTTTTCCCACAGGTATTATTTTTTTCAAGTAAACATACTTTAGCTCCTGCTTTAGTGGCATATATGGCAGATACTAAGCCAGAAGCACCTCCACCTATTACAATAACGTCTTTCATTTTATCACTTTCCTTGTTTGCTATTATATCATGAAATTGGTACGAATTAAAAATCTTATTGATTATTTTTTTCTACTATTTTATTACTTTTTACTTTCTTTTTGGCAATAGATAAAGCCTGGTCATAATAGACAATATTTCCATTTTTTTCACCTGAAAGAAGTCTAAAAAGTTCTTCTTCCGTAATTTGTAAGCTTTCTGTAATTTCGGATAGTAGGCTATAATCCTTTTGAATTGCAGAAATAATTTCTTTTGAATATTCTAGAATTGTTTTTTCTAATAATCTTTTTCCTTCGGCATTTTTTAATTTTCTTTTAATATTAATTTCTTCTTTCATTTCCGACCTCTTTTGTTTTTGTTCAAGTATTCTATTAAGTTATTTTCTATTTCTTGATTTTTTTCAATCAATTCTGTTTTTTTATTTTCATCTTTGATTAATTCTTTTAATTTTTGAAATTCTGCTCCTACTTTACTATTTCTGTTAATTAAGTCTCCCCTATCTTGGCTAGAATTATCTGATTTTTTTGTTTTAGCTAAAATAACAAAAGTCAAATTTGGATCTAAATTTATGTATCCTATTCTAATTTTAAATTGCTTAATTTCATGAAGACCTTTTAATTTAGCATTATTTTTTAAACTTTTTCCTTTTACTTCGTTACTTTCTGTAAAACCATTTTTTAGTGATTCTAAACATTCGATAATATCTATATAATATTCTTCTGGAATATCTTTCAAATCCTCTTCTAAATAAATTTTTCCACTGCTAGTTGTGGCAAAAATTAAATTTTTTAGACTACCTTTTTCGGCTATTTCTTCCTCTTGCTCTTCTTTTCTTGCCTCTTTAATTAATTTTTCGCATAAACTCTTTTTGAAGTTATTTAATTCTAATTCCTCTTTCATGTATTCTAACATTTCTTTATCTTGAGAATCTATATTATTTAACTCTTCAAACAATTCTTTTTCAACAAGAGATAATTTTTCTACTAATCCATACATGATTTGATAAAATGAAGTAAATTCTGGTTGCGGAAGAGCATTTTTTATATCTTCTTCATCTTGTAAAAGTTGAATTGTTTCATAATATTGATTTCTTAAAATTTCTATTGTTTCCATATTCTCTCCTACTTTATATAAGAATATTTTATCACGGATATTTAGAAATACTATTGATTTTTTCTTCAATTGACATTAGTTTTAAGGGAGTTGTCATTTTTTTAGTAAAAATACTTACTTAATGACTAGTTTTGTATCAGTATTTTAGGCAAAAGAAAAGGTTCTATAATAAATAGTGTTGGTGAGTAAAATCACTTACACTATTTTTATTAAAATAAAAGTGAGTCATACC
>CAKPBH010000071.1 GCA_934140355.1 uncultured Bacilli bacterium
CACTTATATCCACCGCCGTTTATACAAAAGTCCATGCCGTTTATGCTTCAGTTATGTTAAACGGTCAAAAAATGACTTCTGGTTTAGTTTCATATGCCACAGGTTTGAATATTAAGAATTCTTATAATACTGGAAATATTACATCAAATGATAAACAATTTGGAGCAGGAATTATTGGATATTTAGGGTTAGATTCTTCCGTTGTTGAGAATTGTTATAATTTAGGAAATTTAAGTGGTGGTACTCAAAGCGGTGGTATTGTTGGTGGACTTCAAGGCGTAGTTAAAAATACTTATAATATTGGAAATATTACTGGCAATTCTGGCAGAGGAGGTATTGTGGGGCAAATTTATACTTTAACTTCTCCTACTGTTATGAATAATTATAGTGCTGGTATAATCAATGATGGAGGTGGAATAGTAGATAGCTATTTTGGAGATAAAAATGATTATTTAATTCAAAATAATTTTTATTTGCAAGGTTCAGCTAGTTATGGAGTCTCGTTTTTGCAATCTAATATTGGTGCTGAACCTTTATCAGAAGATGAAATGCCCAGTGTCATATCTGTAATTAACGGAGATAATGCTTTTGTAGAAGATACTAATAATATAAATAATGGTTATCCAATTCTTAAATGGCAAGCAGAAAGAGAAAACAATTAAAAGCAATTTATAGTACATAATAGTGCTGTAAATTGCTTTTTTAGTAAAATAAGTATATAACTGGTCATTATGGGGCATACTTATTAGCTCGTTAAAAAATTCATAGAAGTTAAAACTCTATGAAAGCCAAAATACGAACCTTATTCTTAATTTATAGTATAAATATACCACATAAATAAGCTAATTTCTATAAAAATTTGTTAGATAAAAATTAAAATTATGGTCGAAATTGTGGTCAGAAAAATATTTGCCAAGCCTAGGTAAACACTGGCTTTGAAGCACTTTTTGTAGTCAATTAAATTAAATTTATTATGGTCAAATTTATGGTCAAATGGCCCTTGAGACCAGTATTCACCTAGGCCTTTCATAGAGTTTTAACCTCTATGAAAATTCAAGAGGGTTAAAATCCAAATTTCGACAAAATATTCTTGTTCTTAAAAGTATGATAGTAGTAAGGACAATGATTTATGAAGAAATTTAATAAAGATAAGTATTTAAGAAAATTAAAGATTAAAAGATATTGGCAAACTAACTCTAGATACTTTTATATAGGTATACCTTGTCTGTTATGTTTAATAGTAGGTATTTATTTTGCTTATTCTAAGTTTTTTGTAACAGGTGAAGAAGCGGTGATAAGAACAACTGTTGGTGAGTTTATCTATGGTGATATTATTATGACACCTTATATAGATGGCCAGTATTCTAATACTTTTCCCGAGAAGAAAACGGGTATTAATGTCGAAAAAGTAGTATGTGATAATGAAGTTACAGCTTCTTGGGACGAAGATAAATGGGGATTATATGCAACAAATTTAAGTAAAAGAACAAAGTGTAGTGTTTATTTCGTAACGCCTGCTAGCTGTGGCATCAATGATAATGTAAGTTGTATTAATTCAAGAGATGGTCTTGCTACTTTAGCAAATGAAGTTAATAATGGTGATAATAAGTCTGGTAAAATAATCTATTTAACAAGTGATTTAGATTTAGGTGGTAAGTTTGATAGTGATGGTAATGCTTTAGATGGAAATATTAGTTGGACACCAATAGGTACGGAAAGTAATCCTTTTTCTGGTACATTTGATGGCAATGGTCATATTATAAGCAATATGTATATTAATAGACCAAATGATAATTATAATGGCTTATTTGGATATTCTCCTAATAGTTTTTTAAAAAATTTAGGAGTAACTTTATCATATATTATTGGCAATAGATCACAGGCTTCAATAACTGGCGGCGGCGGAACGATGAAAAGTGTTTTCAGTAATGCAAGGGTAAAAGGCACTGCTAGAACCGCTGGAATTTGTGGAGAGAATTGTATCGTTGTAAATTCCTATAATATTGGCAATGTTTCAGATGGTACAGAAGATATTGCTGGTGGCATATTAGGAGGCTGGGGGATTGTAAAAAATTCATATAATTCTGGTAATGTTAGTTCAAAATCATTTGCAATAGGCGGTATAGCTGGCTGGGAAACTAATTCGTATTATAATTATAATCTTGGCTCTGTTAATAGCACAAAGTCATCTATTGGGGGAATAATTGGGAGCAGTAGCGGTGATAAAATTATTGAACATAGTTATAATTCTGGTAATATTAGTTCATCATCTGGTGGTGGTATACTTGGCTATCAATATGGTGCAAGCAAAATTGAAAATTTTACCATGAAGTTAAAAAATAATTATTATTTAAGTGGCAGTGCAACCTATGGATTAGGAGGTTATAAAAGTAATCTAGGTGCTGAACCTTTATCAGAAGATGAAATGCCTAGTGTAATATCAGTAATAAATGGAGATAATGCTTTTGTCGAAGATACTAATAATATAAATAATGGTTATCCTATATTAAAATGGCAAGCAGAAAGAGAGAATAATTAATATGAAGAAGAGAAGTATATTATTGGTTATTGTATCCTTTATAAGTATTATTATATTATCAGTAAATAGTAATAATAAATATTTAGTTAAAGAAGAATCTCTTGCTACTTATATAGATGGCGAAAAAACTGATAGTTTTCCTGCTAAAGGAACAGTAGCTTTTTCCAAGGCTGATTGTGATAATAATACTAACATTTATTGGGATAATGATACTTGGGGTTTATATATAACTAATTTAAGTGAAAAGACAAAATGTAATTTACATTTTAAAACCTTAGAAAATGCAGTAACTAAAATAACTAATTTAGCCAGTACAGATACAGTTAATATGGCAACGGATGATCCTGATAATAATATCAGATATATAGGGGCTAACCCTAATAACTATGTATATTTTAACTGTGATGATTATAATAATCAAACCAGTGATACTTGTGAGTTATGGCGTATTATAGGTGTATTTAATAATATTGAAAAAGAAGATGGAACTAAGGAAAATCTGATAAAAATAGTAAGAAATGACAGTATAGGTCAGTATTCTTGGGATAATAAAGATACTACTAGTGGGGCTGAAATAGATTATGGTAAAAATGACTGGACAACTGCAAGATTAAATTATTTATTAAATCCAGGTCATGAGAGTGAATCAGTAGGCGGTTCTTTATACTATAATGCCAAAAAAGGAAATTGTTATGCTGGTGAAAATAATGCTACTGTTGCATGTGATTTTACTAAAGTAGGATTAAAAAATGATAAGACAAAAAACTCGATTGAAACTGTTATATGGAATAATGGTGGTATTTTAAATAGCAAACACACTAAAAGTGATACGCAACAATGGTATAATTTTGAAAGGGGGACTGAAGTCTATAAAAATAACAATGCATATTGGACTGGTAAAATTGCTTTAATTTATCCTAGTGACTATGGTTATGCTACTTCTGGAAATTACGAAACAAGTCGTGCAAATTGTTTAAGCTATAATTTATATAATTTATGGGAGCAAAATTCTAATTGTTTTTTTAATGATTATTTATTTAGTAAAGATGAGAATCAATTTGTATTAACTTCAAAATCCGATATAAGTTATGATGTGTTTGGAATAAAGAATAATGGAAAGTTACATGACCCATATGCTAGGGAAAGTAATTATGGTGTTCGTCCAACTCTTTTTCTAAAATCTAACATATCCATAGGCATAGGAGATGGTTCATCTGATAGTCCTTACCAACTAAGCTTATAATTGATACTAATTAAGGGTGGGAGGG
>CAKPBH010000072.1 GCA_934140355.1 uncultured Bacilli bacterium
CTATCACAAAACGACATTTTTCTCAACAGATACTTCTAAATATTTACAATTAATTCCTATGAAAAAAATGATCATATATATAGCCTGCCTTTATATACTTCTCCGTCAATTCCATTTTTTTCTTTTCTAATAATTCCAAATACTTTTGTTTAAAAACATTTTTACAAATCCATTCAACACCTTTACTAGAAACAACAACTTTGCCATCAACTAAAAATTTATATTGCTCAAATCCATTATCACACATTTTTTTAACTGCTTTTCTAACAGTAATATCTCTTCTATCAAAATACTCACATAGTTGTTTTATATCCATATCTTCATTCAACCAATTTTCATTATGTTCTATTTTTAATAATTCTTCATATTGCCTAATTCTATCTTCAAAAAAATCTATATCAGCATCTGTTAATGATTTTTCTTTTTGAAAATACACATTTAGCAATCAATAATACCCTTCAATTAAAACAAAATATTTTCTACTTCTTACTTTTTCACTTCTCCATCTGCAAGTTGGATGTTTTTTTAGCATAACTTCTATAGCTTTTCTTAAATCCTCATGTGTTATTTCTTTTCCATATTTAGTAGTAACACCTAGCAATTGAAATCTCTTTAAGATTTTATTATATGATAAGAAAATACTATCTAAAGCTTGCTCCGAACTCCTCCACATTTTCATCACTTCCTTATTATAAAAATTTATTAATGCTAGTTTACGTAGTATTAATACTTAGCAAAATCCATTTTGCTCGAATATAGGTAGTATTTTTTAGTACCTAATATTCGCCAGCGTGGTGTTTTGACACCCTTTTTGCTGTTTAGGGCAAAATGCCCTAATACCCTTTTGGGCTCTCCGAGGGAAATTTTTATTCATTTTTTTAGTAACTCTTGTTTGTATTTTAGAAAAAGTTTGAATAAAAAATTCAAACTTTTTCTATTTACAATTAATATAATTTATATTATAATTTTATTAGATATTTAGCTTGAGTTAGCAAATAGTTTGGTCTCTTATGCTAACTTTTTCTTTTGTTTTTCTTTCTTCTGTAATTGCAATTCCATAACACATTTCATTCAAAACTTTAACAATTTCTTCTGCAATTTCCGTATCATTTTCAGTAGATAATTGTTCAATTAATTGCTCTTTATTATATCTAGTTGTAATAACAATTGGTAATTCATTATCATATCTATTACTAATGATTTTATATAACTTTTCCAAAGCCCATTTGCTTAAATTTTCATTACCAAAATCATCAATAATTAACATATCTACATTAGAATATAGTTCAATAATTTCCATTTCTGATAGTCCTTCTTTGTTAAATGAACCTTTAATTCTATCAATTATAGAACTACTTTTTTCCATTAATGCAATTTTATTTTGTTCAATCATTTTATTAGCAATACAAGCTGCTAAATATGTTTTTTCATAACCTATATTTCCAAAAATTATTAATCCATTTTTCATTTCGGATTTAATGCTTAAATCTGCAAATTTTATTAATTGATTTATAATAAATGTATCTTCATATGTATCACTAACATTTTCAAAATTATATTTTTGTAACCTCTTTTTCATATAGTTATCTTTATAAATATTATTTATCATTTTCCTATACTTCTCTTGTCTTTGTTTTTCTTCTTGTTCAAAATCAAATTTTTTCCAAAATTGAACTGCTTTTTCACAATTACATCTTTCATATTCAATCATGCTTTTATCATAATTTACATATAAATAATCGAATCCAATTGGCTTTAAATTTTTATTACAAAATCCACATTTTGCACCTTCATTGGTGATAACTTTATAATTTGAATTCTTTAAATCCACTTCTATTCTCATCTCCTTCTTTTTCTATTTTATTTCTAATCTTTTTCTCTTCTTTAGTGTTACGTTGCGTTACTGTAACGTTACTTTTTTCTTTTTCACTTTTCATTTTTTCACGATATTTTTGTTGCCTTAAACAATTTTGTAGTCTAATTTCTTCAAGTTTATCAGCACTTTGATACTTAGACCAGTTTTTGATTTTATAAAAATTATCTTCTATAATAATCATTTTTAATTCTTCAAACTTTTCCAAACATTTTGTGATTTTTTTCCTAGACTTTCCCATAATCTTTGAAAATTCATCAACTGTCATTGGTTTATCTTCCGTTATTGATAATCTACCTTGATAATTACACTTCATTGCTATTGTTAAAAGTTGTATCCATACTCTAATTAGTGTATCTCCATCTCTTTCACTTTCTAGCAATTTTATTTTGTTATTATCAAAGAAATCCGTAGATAGTTTTAACCATTGTAAATTAGCCATATCCTCCTTTCCTCACTTTCTTTAGAATCTAATCTATTGATTCTTGTTCCATTTTTGTTAAATATTCATCTAAAGCTTGTACTCTAAATAAATATTTCCCACCAACTTTTGAACATGGTATTTGTTTTCTTCTTACTAATTGATTTATCAACCAGTATGATATTCCTAAATACTCAGATGCCTCTTTCATTGTTAATGTTGTCCTTTGTACTTTTTGTAGTTCCATAATATCACCTCCTATTTTTTTGTAATTTAATATTGACTTTTGTTAACAAATGTATTATATTGATTATAGTTAACTTTGTAAATACTTTTTAGGTTATTTTGATAGCAGGTTAACTTTATTAAATTTCATAAACTGTTAACGGAGGAATTATGAAAAAAGATAAAATAAATAGTAATATACATCTCTCTATTACTAGTGAAGAAGAAATCCAACATATCACACTATTGTATGGTGATCCGGATCGCAAATTACCTAAAGGTGTTTCAGTTTTGGATATTGTAAAAGATTGCTTAACTGAGGATGAATATAAAGAATATGAAGAATTATTTACTACATATGTAAAAACCAAACCTTTTACCAATGAAATAAAAAGAAAAATAGATTGTTTAAATATCCCAAAAAAGCTACATTACTATGAATTAGACGAACTCTCAAATTGTCATTTCTTTATAAAAGACCATTTCTCAATTGATGACATAGGAACAAATCTAATTAATTTTTTAAATACAAATTTTTCTAATTTTGATGAATATTTTGTTTGGTTTACTAAATTTTTCACTTCTTATGTAAAATATTTTGAAAAAAGTGATATAGAGAATTTAAAGATTGATAAGTCCTATAGTTATAGCGAGATTGAAAATTTAGGAAAAAAATATTTCAAATCAATAAAAAAAGATGCTATAAAAATTCAAAAGATTTACTCTGAATTTGTTGATTACATATTCAGCAAACATCCTCGTGAAAATTCAAGGACAATGACTAATAAGATACGTTTTTATATTTATTACACTTCACATTTTAAAACATTAAAACCATATGTTACTAATTTTCAAATAAATGATGCTTTCAATTATAAAATTGTCCCTGAATATCTTGAAACCAATGAAGAAAAATTGTTAGAATTTTTTATAACAGGGCAACATTTTGCTGATGTATATGCCGAAACTGATGCAACAAGTTCTAGTGTCTATACCATACTTTATATTACATTGTTTAAATTTGTAGAAGAAAATAAATACATCATAAAAAAATGTAAGAACTGTGGTAAATACTTTATAACTGATAATCCAAGAGTTAGTTATTGTGACAATTTATTTAAAGGCTCTCAAACTTGTAAAGATATTGGAAATCAAATTGCTCAAAGAATTAAGCAAGATAATGATAAGGTATATGGTAAATATCGTAAAATTTATGCTAAAAAAGCTATGTTGGTAAAACGTAACCCTGATATAGAAGTTTATAAAAA
>CAKPBH010000073.1 GCA_934140355.1 uncultured Bacilli bacterium
GGAAACTGGTAATATATTATAACAAGACTTATTTCAGTTTTTAACCTAAAAACGGAAATCCAAGTTAAAATTCACGTAATCTCATTTTTCTTTAAAAAAACTATTGTATTTTTTATGTTTTTATTATATAATGAATACGTTGAAGCGCCCATAGCCCAATTGGATAGAGCGTCTGGCTACGGACCAGAAGGTTTGGGGTTCGAATCCCTATGGGCGCACCATTAGAGTATTATCCCTTATTTAGTAAGGGTTTTTTTTATGTCCAAATTAGATTACATCTGAAACCATTAATGAAAAATAAAAAATTACCACTGAATAAGTGATAACTTTTTTTGTTATTATATTAAAGATACAATCATCAAAATAACTAAAATAACAATTAGTAATTCAACGATAAATCTCCAAATATATTTTAACCAAGTTTTATATGGTACTTCTAAGTAAGACAAACCTACAATTAATAAAATACTTGTTGGTCCAACTAACTGAACTAAGCCATATAAACTTTGGAACATTAGAGCATATACTGATAAATTTGCTTTATCTGGTAACGCCGATACAATAGAAGTAAATACCCCAGCTGATGTATAGTAAGTATCAACATTTAAAAGGCTGCCTAACATAGAAACTAAAGAATTGATAATAACATTATCTCCAAAACTTTTACTTGCATTAGTAATAATTGTTTCAATAAATCCATTATTATAACTACAAATCAACACACAATAAGCTAAACCAATAATCATCACAGATGGAAGCATCTTTTTCATTCCATAAACAAATCCATCCATTGCATCCTCAAAATGAACTCGATAAACCAACATTAAAATAATGATAAAAACGGCAATGAAGAAAATAGCCATTAAATAATTTCCTATTCCTCCCCACGTTCCAAAAGCAGTAAAACTACTAGAAATTAAATTAGTAAATACTTCATAGTTTCCCAATTTCAAACCAGTCAACCACGTATGAAAATCATCAAAACATTTGATTCCAAACAAATCATTCCAAGGTAAATAACCTAGCACTAAGATTACTAATAATAAACCTAACACTAAATAAATTGGCCATAAGCTAGATTTTTTTTCCTCCACTTTTTCTTTTTTCTTTGTTTTATCTTTTACAGAAACAAATAAACTGTCACTCTTTGTAAGAAAATACTTTTCAGTATCTTTCTTTTTAATATGACTCATAATTGTATAAATCAATAAACCAGTTGCTACAACTAACAATAAAATTTTAGGCAATACATTCCCAAAATGACCATCCAAACCAACTAATTTATCAAAAGTTGTATAGCTAACCGAATATTGACTACTAGCATCTTTAAAGGTCAAAAAGATACCACCAACATATCCAACCAAAATACCACCAATCGTTGCCGATAGTGCTACTAATTTATCATATCCAAGCATTAAAATAATAGATACAACAAATGGTACAAATAGTAACAACAATGTATTTAATCCAGTCAAAGAAGAAAGCAATACAAATAAAATAGTTGCCACAACAACAAAAAGCATCTCTTTATTCTTATCAATTAAACGCTCACTAATTTTTTCTATCATTTTTTTATAAGCTGGAATTTTATTTAAAAAGCCATAAAATCCACCAACTACTAAAACAAAAATAATAGTATCAAAAAAATAATAAAAAGACTGAATATAGTTTAAGAAAACATCTCCTAGAGCAATATAACTAATTGTACTCTGTCTACCCTTAATAAAATAACTTGCAACTACTATTAATAATAGTAACACTGACAAGACCTTTATTAATCCATATTTCTTTTTCATTTTTCTACCTCCACATTCATTATAGCACGAAAAGAATCAATTACTATACTTTTAGCCAATTGTTTACATTTTAAATTGTTTCAAACAAAAAAAGAGCCCTTGTAATCATTACACAAGAACCTTTTATCTTATATTGAAAAAATAATATATATTTATTACTTAGAACTAACAATCTTTTTAGGTTGAAAATCAAAGCCAGAAGATTCAATAGCCCGCAATTGATTATAAGAAACATTATCCTGAAAATGCCACCATTCAGAAGCTAAGTTAGTCAATCCAGCATTTAACATATAAGCATCCAACTTTTTCGCAGCAGAAGTCATATTAGAACTATACAAATCTTTTCTAACCGTTGTTTGCCCATCAACACCATATTGATACTTAACCGATTTTGTACTTAACTCATCCATTTTCGAGGGCATTTTCAAATTTTTCCCATCCTTCGTTAAAGTAACATCAATAGCAGCAGCCAAACTATGAGAAGAAAGACTCTGAGACATAAACCATGCTTGTCCCCAAAAAATACAGTTACCATTTGCATCATAACTACAGTCCACATTCTTCTTCACCGTAGAATTACTATTATATAAAGAATTCAAAGATTCTCTAACCAATTTTTCCACACTAGCAGGACGATACGCATCATATATTCTCAACGAATACCCATCTTTCAAAGCAGACTTTTGTGCTTTCAAAATCTTTTTAGCTAAATTATATGTAACAGGAACAATATATTCATTGCGACCTAAACGTTCATTATACACTTTTCCAGTATTATATAATTTTTTCCCATACACAGACAAGTTTACTCCAGAAGAACGATATATACTCTTATTAGCATTAGTAATAGAATATTTAATACTAGGAATATAATCCGGTAAATTAATTAAACAATAAGCATTCTCAACATAACCAACAGTACCTTTATAATTCACTTTCCACCATTTTCCATCTTTACTTTTTCCAAGAATCTTAAAAGGAAAACCAACCTTTATTTTAGTAAGATTTTTAGAGCTAACTGACGCTTTAGAATATAAAGTACTTTTAGAAGAAATTGCTACATATCCAGTAGCTCCAACAATACTTCCATCCTTCACTTTACTACTCTGTGTAGTTTTCTTAGAAGTAGTACTCTTGACTTGATTATCACTTGATGTAACAACCTCTGAACTCTCCGTCCCTTGAGAAGAAACCACTACTTCATCCTCAATTAAATTCTCACTTTGTTGTTCAGAACTAAAATCACTATCATCAACTTCAATAACATTATTTTCCTCAATAGAAACATCTTGATTAGAATCCAAAACCACACCCTCTTGACTAGAAGATGAAGCATCTATAACACCATAAGTCTCTTTTTCTTCAGAAGAAACTATACTACTATCATCTTCTTCAAAATCATCAACATCATCTGCATCTAAATTGGTAACAGGAGATTGAACTGAAGAAGAACTATATAGTGAACTATCATCTTGTGAACTACTATCACTAACGAAACCTTCACTAGATGAAGAATTATCATCATTTTTTTTATTTTCTTCACTATTTTCTTCCTTTTTTTCCTCTATTACTTCAACCTTATTATCATTATCCTGAACACTTTTGGCATTGTCTTTATCAGAATTCTTATCCTCTTTTTTCAAAGTTGTAACACTATTCTGATTTCCATCACTAAAATGTTTATTATTATAAATATTCACACAAACTACCCCAATTAATATTAAAATGACAAATAACGCAAAATACTTTAAATATTTTTTCATTCTTTCTTCCCCCTTTTTTGCCTTCTTATTATACACTTTTTTTTTAAAATAGCAATAGTTATCCAGAAATTAATTTAATTAACGTGAATTTTAACTTGGATTTCCGTTTTTAGGTTAAAAACTGAAATAAGTCTTGTTATAATATATTACCAGTTTC
>CAKPBH010000074.1 GCA_934140355.1 uncultured Bacilli bacterium
AAAAAAATAGATAAAAAATTTTTTTATAAATTTTACCTATTTTTAATAAAACAAATTTATTTACTCTTTTTTACTGTATTTTTGTAGAAAAAAAGACTTCATTTGATAATTTAACTCAAGAAGATATTAACTTGATGATGTCTCACATAAATTCATACAAAAGAAAAAAGTTAAACATTTCAAGTGATGATGAATTGTTTAACTTAATGTATGGTAATGACATTACTACCAAACTTAATATACTTGAGATAAAAAGCAATGACATTAACCTTACTCCATCTTTGTTAAAGAAGAACTGATTTAAAAATCAGTGTCAGTTTTTTGCTTTCTTTTTTTCTACAAAAGAAGAAAGTTCTGCCTAAAACAAGGCATGAATAAGCACCATCATATCAGATATCTAATAGATACACACAAGGGATGAAACTTTCAAATTCAAAAAAATTTTAAAGGATCGATCTCTTTTCGGCATGCAACAAAATATTCAAATATCGGCTTATCAACCATATAATACCACTTTTTAGTATAAAAATACACCTAATTTTTCAATTAAGTGCACATTTTTCAATCCAAAGTGGAACTTACTCCTTCAAAGTGGAATTTACTTTAGCAACTGAGCAAATTTATATTTTCAATTGACAGAGATATTTCTAAAACATCAAACTTACTTTTTGCTTATAAAGACTTATCTGCAAAATTCATTTCCTTGACTGAACTGTAACAAATAAACTATAGATGGAATTGAAGAAATATTGTTTAGTTACTATTCACATCCGTTTTACTTTTTATTTATTAAAAAAATGAATTTAAAAGGTATAATTGCTACATGAGATGCTTTAAATACTCAAATAAAAAACATTAGAGCTGTTATCAATACTGAAAGTAATTACACTATTCCTATTAAAAGAAACCAAGAAAATTTGATAATGCTTTAAAATTATATTTTTATTTTAAAAAATATGAAGAAATAATTGCTGGTAATGCCAATTATGTATTATATTATACCAAAAGTGAAAAAAATCAAAGTTAAAAATGAAATCAAAAATGATGAAAAAATAGTTACAATAACCAAGTATAGATATTATATTTCTAATAAACAAGTTAATATTAAAGAATGTATCATCGAAACTAGACAACATTGAGCTGTGAAAAACAACATAACTAGAACCCAAATTTTACATCAAAACAATAATACTACCAAAAATAAAAAATCTTTACTCAATCTAGAAATAATACATAATTTGTACTAACAATATTAAACAAAGAAAAACCAATATAGAAAAGAGTTTAAAATTAATTAGAAAGCACTTATCCAATAATTTCGAATAATTTTTGCCTAAATTATTTTGTTAACTTATACTAAACTAAAAAAACGATTTTAGTTTCTAAAAAAACTTGTAATCCCTTTATAATAAAAGAATTAACAAGTTGAGTGAGAGTATAAATAAATTTAAATAACACTTTATTCAAAAAACAAGGTTCATATAAAAATTAAATATTAATACTTTTTTAGATTTAGATTATTAATTAAATATTAAAAACTAAAATATATACTTACTTTATATCTTTAATTTAAGAAATAAAATCATAAATTTAACTAATTTAAAAACTTTTATTATTAATTTTTTCAAAAATCAATAGACAAAAATCATCAATACTTAAAATATTAGTTTCACTACTACCATGCATTCTATAATTTATTGTATTTGTTTCAACTTCTTTATCACCAATTACTACAATATATGGAATTTTCTTAGTTTGTGATTCTCTCATACGGTATCCTAATTTTTCTTCACGAATATCTAGATCAACCCGAATTCCCAATTTTAACATTCTTTCCTTTAAAGAAAGGCAGTAATTTAAATGATGCTTAGCACTAACAGGAATAATATTAACTTGAACAGGAGCCAACCAAACTGGTAACACACCTTTAGTTTCCTCAAGTAAGAAAGCAACAAAACGATCTAAAGAACCTAAAATCGCACGATGAATAACAACTGGGCGAACTTTTTCCCCTTTATCATCAATATAAGTAAGATCAAATCTTTCAGGAAGTTGATAATCTAACTGAATTGTAGACAAAGTTACATCATGACCCAAAGCTGATTTAACTTGAACATCTAACTTAGGTCCATAAAAAGCAGCCTCCCCTTCCGCTTCATAAAAATCAACTCCAAAATCTTTTAAAACCTCTCTTAATTCACTTTCAGACTTTTCCCATAGCTCATCATTACCAAAATATTTTTCTGTATTATCTTTGTTTCTAAGTGATAAGCGAAATTGATAATCTTTAAAGCCAAAATCCTTATATACGCCCAAAATTAAATCAATAACCTCTTTAAATTGCCCCTTAATCTGACCAGGCATACAAAAAATATGAGAATCATTTTGAGTAAATGCTCTAGCTCTTTCGATACCACAAACCGCACCACTCGCTTCATACCGAAAATCATTAGCAATTTCAGCAATTTTTATCGGTAACTCACGGTAAGAATGAAGTGAATTTTTATAAATTAACATATGATGTGGACAATTCATTGGACGTAAAACATATTCCTCATCATCCAATTTCATCATAGGAAACATATCATCTTTATAATGTGCCCAATGCCCACTGGTTTTATACAAATCTACACTACCTAACGAAGGAGTAACAACATGCTGATACCCCAAAGAAATTTCCTTATCAGTAATATATCTTTGCAAAAGTCTACGAACAGTAGCTCCATTCGGCAACCACATAGGAAGTCCCTTCCCTACTAAATCAGAAATCATAAATATTCCCAATTCTTTTCCAAGTTTTCTATGATCTCTTTCTTTCAATTCTTCTAAGTAAGTTAAATAATCATTCAAATCTTTTTCATTTTCAAAACATATTCCATAAACTCTCTGAAGAACTTTATTTTTTGAATCTCCTTTATAATATGCCCCACTTACCTTTAATAATTTAAAATACTTTATCATTTTTGTATTCTCGACATGTGGCCCACGACAAAGATCAATAAAATCATCTTGACGATACGCCGAAATCACTTCCTCTTCTGGAAAATTATTAATCAAATCTATTTTATATGAATCATCTTTAAAAGTATTCAAGGCTTCTTCTTTTGACAATTCAATTCTTTTAATAATTTTACTGCTTTTAGATATTTTTTTCATTTCCTTTTCAATAATTGGAAAATCTTCTTCGTGAATAACATTATTCCCTAAATCAATATCATAATAGAAACCATTATCAATAACCGGTCCAACCCAAAACTTAGCATCTGGATAAAGATGCTTCACAGCATGCGCTAAAAGATGTGCACAACTGTGATTTAAAATACTTAATCTTTCATTATCCTTAATATTTATCATTTTTCATCCTCCTACAAAAAAAAAGATGATACCACAAGGAGTGCAAAGCACGGTACCATCCTATATTTAACTTAATTTGATAACGATTTTTAAACCGGAAATCTCTTTCGAGCACACATCAAAGGTAGTAACTCTATAACTTTATATTAGTTCACACCCACCACTAACTCTCTTAATTAAAATTATAAAATCATGTCCTTATCAAAGTTTTAAAAAAAAGCCTTTCGGCTAAAAATCTTAAATGGTGACCAGTACGGAATTCGAATCCGTGAATGCTGCCGTGAAAGGGCAGTGTGTTAAGCCACTTCACCAACT
>CAKPBH010000075.1 GCA_934140355.1 uncultured Bacilli bacterium
CATTACTACAGACCACCTTATCGTGTAGTAATTATATCAAAAATTTATTGCGAAGAAAATTCACTCTTTTTTACTGATACTTTCTTTTAACTTTGATAAATCTTCATTTTCTTGTACCTTAAATGGATGCTCTGGAAAATCATCTATTAAAGATAAATCAATTATTTCTACTTTTTCTTTCTTATCTTCATCTCTGTCTTCTTGAGTTGAAAAGAAATCATCTAACTTGAATGTTGTTAGGTCTATGTTTTTCTTTTGTTCCATCTTTCAATACCTCCTTTGCAAAATTCTCATAAGCAAGTGCAACTTTACTATTTTTATCATATGAAAATATACTTTGACCTTGTGCTGTTGATTCAGCAATTTTTATTGCTCTTGGAATTTGTGTATCAAATATTTTAAATACCATTCCATAAGTATCATTTAATTCTTGCCTAATATTCCTAGCTAATCTTGTTCTTTCATCAACTAAAGAAAGTAATATTCCTCCGACTTCTAAGTTAGGATTAATTTTCTTTCTGACTTTAATTACTGTTTGTAATAAGTGTCCCATACCCTTAGTAGCTAAAAACTGACTTTGCACAGGAATTATAACCTTATCTGCACAAGCAAGGGCATTAATTGTTATCATTCCTAAACTTGGCATACAATCAATTAGTACATAATCATAATCTTTCTTTAAATCATATAAGACATTTTTCATCGTATATTCTCTACTCATTGCATTTACCAAACCTACTTCCAACGACGAAAGTTCTAGATTAGATGGAATTAAATCTACACCTTCACTATGATGAAGGATTGCTTCTTTTGGATTCACATCTTTATCAGTTATTGAATCTTGCATAAGTGTTGCTAAAGTAATAGGTATCTCATCTACATTATGCCATCCCATATAAGTTGTTAAATCTCCTTGTGGATCAGCATCTACTAATAAGACTTTTTGTCCTTTTTTAGCAAGTGCTACTCCAAGACTAAATGTAGACGTTGTTTTTGCTGTACCTCCTTTCTGATTAGAGATTGCTATAATCTTACCTTCTTTCATCAATTCACCTCCTTCTTTTTTAGCCATCTTGATAATGGCTATGTATCCCATTTAGGTATAAAAAAAGAACTAAGTATAATTTGTATTTAGCTCTCCATAATATGTTTAAATTTTTGGATTTTTAAGTTGATAATAATTAAACTTGCAATTCTTCCAAATATCTTCTATCTCTTTCTCTATTTCTTCAAGTGTCATATTCTCAATCGAATATATTGTAGTTCTAACCCAAAATTTATCTTTTTGAGTTACTAATTTAAATTCATAGTTATATTCATCACTTATTTCATATTCATATACATCTATGAAATACTTTATACCTTTCTCATCTTTTATCTTTTTTTGAAAAAATCTATTTGCATACTGCTCTACTACAGGAACTGGTGCTTCTTTATAACCAGCACTAATTAAAACTTTTTCTGTCATCATTATCACCTACATTTTTTAGAGTTACATATCGGACACTTAATATCTTTTTGTGATAGTATTTCAGATTGTTTCATTTTTGATTTAATTACCTTGTATCCATCTGTTGTAATTTTAACCAATTTTCTTACAGATGATAAATCTTCATTATCTTCTTCTTTTCCTATTCTTTTTAAATATTCATGCCCTCCATCAACACCAACCGAATTACACTTGCACATTTTAAAATCATGAATATGCTTTGATTCAATAATACCTCCACATTTTTTACATTTAATTTTATTGGTTTGAATTTTATATATTATTTTTTCCATAATGTCCTCCATATATTTCATTATATAGATTAATTCGCTAATAAAAAAATCTGCAAATAAAAAAACTAGTTAATATAAATAACTAGTATCCTAATTTAAATCGAGTGCCGAGGCTAGAGCATCCAAGACCACCTGCATTTAAGTGATTAGATATTACAATCACATTAGGGTCATCACCATAAACAGATAGAATTCTATTCACTCTTTCTGTCGGTGTCAAGGTTACGTCCGTATCTCTCGTTAAAGTCACCGGAACTCCCAGTTCTCTCAATCTATCATACATATATTTTGAAATCTTTAAAGTATAATCCTTCTCATATTGATTATTCCCAATAGCACCGCTATCTTCTCCGCCATGACCAGGATCAATCACTACTCCTATTAATTCATTGTTATTCATAATTATCACCTAAAGTAGTCTATGACTATTTTTTACTTTGGCCATAAAATATGAAGAAAATTTCTTATAATTTTTTATTTAGTCCTTATCCAATTCCATCTATCTTTTTTCTTCTAAGCCAATTTTTCTAAAAGTTATTTATCAATCCAAAATTTATTTTTATCCCCAATTTTTTAACCTAACAACAAAAAAGATTCCCCAAATTAAGAAATCTCTTTATCATATTCATCGAATTTCTAAGTCCCTTTATCAAAGCACAAATCTATCTATTTTAGACCAATACCCCAAATTAGGAAAATCCATTCTCTTTTCAAAATTTAATTTTACTTTTTCTAGTGTTTTAGCGACTTATCTCTTGACTAGGGTTGCCAATTATCTTTACAGCACCCGTCGTTTCCACTGTTTTTGAAGCAAGTTCCTTAATTTCAATATAGGCCTTATCTACCTTTTCTTGAAGTTTATTATTTTGTTCCGTCGCCTTCGTTAACTCCTCTTTTAACGATTCTATCTTATCATTTTGTCTATCAATCGTCGATTGAAAATCTTTCTTTAAAAGTTCTGTTTCATATTTGTATTCTTTTTCTAATTCTGTCTTTATATCTTTAGCGCCCTTTTCGTATTCATTTTGTAGTATTTTAGGGAATTCTTCAACTTTCTTTTCTAACTCAAGGATATACTTTTCCTTTTCTTTGGCTTCCTTGTTGATTTTATTTGCTTCTTCCTCTTTTTGTTTTAATTCTTGTTCTCTTTTACTTTTCTCATCTAGCCACTTATTATTGTTGATTTCTCTTTCTCTTTTGGTGTTATAGTTATATTCTTCCTCTTCTCTTTTTCTTTCAATTTTTATGTCATTTACTTGCTTATTATAACTACTTTCTAGCTCTGCCTTCTTTGTTTTATACTCTTCATCTAATTTTTTGATGGCTTCTTCTAATTCTTGTTTCTTTACTCGTTTTTCTTCTTCGATATTAGCGATACAATCTTTTCCCGCATTCATGATTACCGTAAGATTGTTTAATTCTTTTTCGACACCATATAAATCTTTTAGTTTATTTTCTAAGGTGCTTATTGCTAATTCTAATTCATTAAATTTATTGATTAGTTCTTGAGAAAAGATATTTTTCTCGACGTTTTCTTTAGAATTTTGAATTGCAATTTCTTCTTTTTTCTTTTTTTCTTCCTTAACTGGGTCTGATTTAACTTTGTTGATGTTTTTTTCTCTTTCTAGAGCATCATTTAATGCTTCTAATATTTCGGCTTTTGTATTTTTTAGGGTTATTTCTTCAGTTTTTGCCATTTTATCTACTCCCTTTCTATATAAGAATTTTTTGTTCCTGTTTCTCTATTTTAACATAATTTTTTTCTTATTTATGATAATTCACTTAGTGTTATTTAAATTTCTTTTTCTACTGCATTGCAAAAGTAAATTCCACCCCTATTTTAATAAAGATGGAATTTAGTTGGTAAAAGTAATGATGTGGAATT
>CAKPBH010000076.1 GCA_934140355.1 uncultured Bacilli bacterium
AATATGGCACTACAGTAAACAACTTAGTAGCATTAAACAATATTAAAAATGCTAATTTGATTTATGTTAATCAAAAAATAAGGGTGAGATAATGGAGTAGGGATGAAACCTTACTCCTCTTTTTTATATTTTTCATTGCAACATTAATTTTATTCTTGTATAATTAATTTGGCTGGGAGGTTTGGAACTATGGATGCAATATTTAAGTGGTTTGATAAAAATAAAAATAAGGAGACACCTTTAATTTTGCTTGTTAAATTTATATATAGTATAACTACTGATTGGCTCCTATTAATAATAAATATTATTTTTCCAATATATTTATCACCACTCTTTGAAAATAAGAATAAAAAAATGTTTTATATAGTTTTGTTAATTTATATAGCAATTTCACTGTGGTATTCCATTGTTAATACATACAAAAATCGACGAAATAAAAAAGATAAAGCTGTTAAAATAATTTCGGAAGAAATAAATGCAGCCATAACAACATTGGATAATTATATTAATAATCAGTATATAGATAATGGAATTTTTGAATTTGCTTCTGATTTAGTAGTAGCCTCAATATACAATATATTAAAAGATATTGCTGATTGTGAGATTAGAGTATCAGTAATCCAACAATTTATAGAAGGAACTCAAAAAAATTGCGTTATGTTAAGTAGAAGAAGTAAAACGAGACAAAAAAGTAGAAAAAGTCAAAGAAAGGTAAAAAAATATATATACAAGCAAGATTATTTTTACCAAAAAATATTATTTGATAACAAAGATAGTATGATAATTTTTAATCAAGAACAAGTGTCTAAATATTTCTTTTATCAAAACAAGGATAAAAAAAGTAAAGTTTGCCAATATATTGCAATACCTGATAAAAACTCAACAAATGATATTGTTTTTATATTGCAGTTAGATGCCATGAAAGAAAATGCATTTGGGAAAAACAAGGATGAAATTAATAGATTTTATGATAACTATATCTATCCATATATTTGTTTCTTGAGACATGCATACAATATAGAGAAAAATTTACGAAAAAAGGAAGGTGGTAACAATGAATAAAAAAGAGGAAAGATTATTGAAACCTCATTATTTTAATAAAGATGACCCAAAAAATCCAAAAAATATTGATGCAGAAAAGGCATTAGAGGAAACCAAGAAAAAAAGAGCGGAAGAATTGTCAAATAAAAAGATAATTATTGATGGGAAAGAAGAATAAACATAATGTAATTATATTCTTCTTTTTTCGACAAAATTCGACAAATTTCGATAAAATAAAATGATATAGTATTACCACGAAAGGGGGAAGTTCTATGCAGTCAATAATTTTAACAGAAGAGCAAGTATCTAGATTTTGTAAAGAACTAGGAATCGAAAGTTCAAAAATTTTGATTAAAATAGATGGCAACCATGCAAGTTACTATGCTGATGATGAAAAATATCATGATTTAGATTTAGAAGTAGCAAAGAAGTATATGTAAGCAAAAAGAAGAAACTGTTTAACCATCAGTTTCTTCTTTTTTTAATGTTCCTTTTTCTAATTCTCTGAGAGCTATTCTTACAAAATCAGATCCTCTTAAATTGTTTTTTCTTAGTGCAATATCAAGTTTTTCTTTTTCTTCTTTCTTTAAATAAACTTTGAATTGCTTGTAATTTTCTTTTTTGTATTGTTTGTCATAGTCATTTTTTATATACATCTTATTCCTCCAATGTTATTATAGTACAACTTGTTAAAAAAATCAATAAAAGTAGTACAACTTTTAGAAAAACCATTGACAAGTAGTACTACTTGTGATATACTTAGTATGTAAGATAAAGAAAAAGTAATATCTTACAGAAAGGAGAAGTAATGGACATTATAAAGAAAAAGCCAATTCGTATGTTAAGTTTAGCCGACTTATACGAATTAGCCAAATTAGGTTACACATTCGTAAAATACGAAAATGTAATTCTTGTAGGAAAAGGTAAATAACCTTTCCTACATCATTATATAATATGTCATTACAAAAATCAATATGAAAAAATTAATAAAAAAAGTAGAAATGTTAGTAACTTATTATAAATTTAATAGTGATAAGTATGTTCCAATTTATGTAGGAGAAGAATTAATTTCTTTTGGAAAGGTGGAACATTAACGTGAACAGTAGAGTAAAGAGATATTCAAAAACAAATCGTTTTAAAAGAAGTTTCAAAAAGAAGATAAAAAAAATTCCTAGCAATGTAATTAGAAATTTAGCTTACTTATTTACTGGATTAATTTATGCATTATATTTAATTATCAAAGCTTTTGATAATTTAGTTGCAAATTTGTTTTTAAAGTTACCAAGGATAATGAAAGTAATAATAATTTATTTATTAGTATTTAACTTAATGCAAGATGTATTAGATATTGTGACTTTTATCCCAACTAGTAAAAGTGTTTTTGCAGATGAACTAAACATTAAGTTAATACCTATAAATTTTGAAAATGAAACCAAAAAGGTAACATGTAACTTTGATAACATAAGTTGTTTAATTTTTGAAAAAGGAAAAGAACTAGGATTAAATGATAAGCAAATACTGATTAGTATTTCAATTTCAAAACATGAAACTGGTAACTATACAAGTAAAGCATTTAAAGAAAAAAATAATGTTGGTGGAGTGATGTGCAGTTCAGGATTAAAAACTTATTTAACTTTAGAGGAAGGAATAACTGATTTTTTAAATAATTTAAAAAATAATTATTTTAATTTAGGGTTAGACACATTAGAGAAAATTCAGCCGAAGTATTGTCCGATTGGAGCAAAAAATGATCCGACAGGGTTAAATAAAAATTGGTTAAGTGGGACAACTAAATATTATAATGAATTAATAAGTAATTAGAAAACACCGATAACAGGGGGGTACCAATGAGCTAGGGCATGTGGAAATGATTTGTACCATGTTATATCAATTAACAAAAGGTGCAAGTTTAAAAGAATTAAAAGAAGTAGGCCTGGATACTTTCTATGCTGAACATGGTAATGATATTTTTCCAACTAATGCAACTGGTGTTCCTTTTACGACTGGATATTTTGCTTCTGTAGGAGATCCTATTGCGAATTTATCCGAAGATATGGCTGCTGAAGAAAAGGCTAGAGCAACTTATGAAAATTTAATTAATTTGACTACGGATCCAGATATTATCGGTCCATTACTATTTTTACGTCAAAGAGAGATTATTCACTTTAATCGGTTTCGAGAATTATATAAAGAATATAAGAAAAAAGGATATCAATAAGGTACCTTTTTTCTTTTCTTTAAGTTGACTTCAAAAAAAAACAATGTTAGAATGAAGAAGAAAAATGAGAATAAAAAAATTCTTGTTTCCAAGAATTGAATTTCTACATATATGGCGGAGTGAGAGGGATTTGAACCCTCGCACCAGTTTCCCAGTCTACACCCTTAGCAGGGGCGCCTCTTCAGCCTCTTGAGTATCACTCCAAAA
>CAKPBH010000077.1 GCA_934140355.1 uncultured Bacilli bacterium
AACAAGGCTTAGAATTCTCCATTGATGATCTAACTTTCTTATATGAAATTAATAATAAAATTGAAGGATTTGGTTGGGGAACGGATCCTAGAATTAGGGAGATTATAGAAAAGAGAAATCAAAAACAAGACATAGCCAATATTTTTAAAGTATCTGAAAAAGAAGTTGCAACAAACTTAAATGAATTTAAAGAAAATAAAAATATTAGAGTTTTTTATGGAAGTTTAAAGTGGAATGAAGAAAAAGTACCATCATATTTTTCAGAATTACAAGTTATTCTAGGTGATGCATGTTTTTATAGTTTAACAAATGCCAAAGGTTTAGAATCATTACAAAACATAAAAGGTAATGCAGATTTTAATAGCCTAACCAGTGCCAAAGAATTAAGTTTATTGAAAAATATAGGACATCATGCTTATTTTGATAAACTAACTAGCGCCGAAGGTTTAAATTCATTGCAGAACATAAGAGGAGATGCAAATTTTTTTAACCTAACCGACGCCGAAGGATTAGAATCATTACAGAATATAGGAGGCTATGCAAATTTTAAGAGTCTAGAAAGTGCCGAAGGATTAGAATCATTAAAGAATATAGGATATAGTGCAGATTTTCCTAGCCTAACTAGTGCTAAAAGATTAAATTCATTACAAAACATAGGAAGTGATGCAGAATTTGATCATCTAACCAGTGCCGAAGGACTAAGTTTATTGCAAAATATAGGAGGTAATGCCCACTTTTACAATCTAACCAATGCCGAAAGATTAGAATCATTACAAAATATAGGAGACAATGCATCTTTTTACAGCCTAACAAATGCCAAAGGTTTAGAATCATTGCAGAATATAGGAGGCAGTGCATCTTTTTACGACCTAACCAATGCTGAAGGATTAGGTTCATTACAGAATATAGGAAGTCACGCTTATTTTGATAAATTAACCAACGCCGAAGGATTAGAATCACTACAGAATATAGGAGGTGATGCATGTTTTTTCAGCTTAACAAATGCCAAGGAATTAAAATCATTACAATGTGTAAAAGGCAACGTATATTTCACCAAACTAACAAGTATTGAAGAAAATAAAAAAACTAGCATTAAATACCATCACTAGTAAAAAAGATTTTTTAAAACATTTCATATATTATGTAATACCAAGAAAATACGAGACTTTCTAAATTCTATGAAACTGAAAATCACATCTAAATTTTTGGTTCTTCCGAAAGTTTAGGTGTGATTTTTAATATATTCTGTTTTTTTAAAATTATTTGCTATATTATAAGGTTTAGAAACTGATAGTTAGAGTTACTACATAAATCAAAGAAATAAAAAATACTATAATTATGATAAGCATTAGAATATTTGGCTTCTATTGCTTTTGTTATAGTATTTTTTCAAAATTATATGGATATTCTTATAAACTATTGTATAATTTTGATACTTTAAAAAGAAAACAAATCTAAATATTCTTGTAAATGTTTCGTAAAAACTTCATGAAAGCATAATAAGAACACCATCTCAAAAAATAACTAATCTACACTAACATTTAAAATATCTAATATTCTAGTCAAATCAACCTTTGATTCAAAAAATATTTCAATTTTCTTATTATCAATTTTAACTCTAGTTCCTAAAATATCTCTCATTTCTTCTTCAATATACTGATACTCATTATCTTTAGTTTGACGATTAATATGAACTCTTTTTTCTAAATTTTCATGACTAGAAATATCTTCCAAATCACGAACACTAATATTATTTTGAACCACTTTTTTAGCTAATTCTTCAACTTTCTTGTCATCTTCCATCTTACTAAGTACTCTTGCATGCCCCATAGAAATCTGATTTTCCCGCACCATCTCTTGAACATCATTTGGTAACTTCAAAAGTCCTAAAGTATTCGTAACATGACTCCTACTCTTACCAATTTTAGCCGCCAAATCTTCTTGACGGATATGAAGACTGTCAATAATTCCCTTATAGGCCCAAGCTAGTTCAATCGAAGTAAGATTTTCTCTTTGGATATTTTCAAGAAGTGCTATCTCTCTCATTTCTTCGTCAGAAAAATCTTTAACAATTGCAGGAATCGTATCTAATCCAGCCAATTTAGAAGCACGCAACCTTCTTTCACCAGCAACTAAATCATACCCTTTTATACTTTTTTTCACAATTATTGGTTGAAACACACCATAATTACGAATAGAAGTAGCAAGTTCATCTAACGCTTCCTTATCAAAATGTTTCCTAGGTTGATATGGATTAGCCCTAATATCTGATAACGGAATTTGAATAATATCCGATTCTTTAGCAGTCTCCATAATATTATCTTCAAATGTATCAAAATCTAAAACTTCACTACTAAATAACTGTTCTAGTCCTCTACCCAACGCTTTCTTTTTTTGTTCCATTTTTCTCAATGACCTCCTTAGCCAAATTCAAATATGCCAAAGTACCTCTACTTCTAGGCTCATATTCCAATATTGGTTTACCATGAGATGGAGCCTCTGCTAAACGAATTAACCTTGGTATAATTGTATCATAAACCCTTTCTTTAAAAAAGCCTTTTATACTATCAACTACCTCAAGTCCCAAATTAGTATTGGTAGTAAGCATCGTAAGCAAAACACCTTCAATATCTAAATTAGGATTGACTTTCTTTTGAGCAAGCATAATCGTATTAATCAATTGCATTATTCCCTCTAATGCAAAATACTCACACTGAACAGGAATTAATACACTATCCGCCGCTCCTAAAGCATTCGTAGTCAAAATTCCAAGAGAAGGTGGACAGTCAATAAAAATAAAATCAAACTTATCACGAACTTTATTCAATTCTTCCTTTAAACGTAAAACTCGATTAAATTTTTGCCCTTCAGCATGATATTTCTTCTCCATTTCAATAAGTTCCATATCAACACCAGCCAAATTCAAATATGCCGGCAATAAATAAAGATTCTTACTCTTTGTTTTAATAATTGATTTTTCAATAGAAGATTTCATCACAAGAACTTCATAAATACTACTATTAATGCCTCCTTTATCAACACCAACTCCAGTAGTAGCGTTCCCTTGAGGATCCAAATCAACTAAAAGCACCTTCTTATTCAAAACTCCCAAAGAAGCGGACAGATTAATACTTGTTGTAGTCTTACCTACTCCACCTTTTTGATTAACAATTGCAATAATCTTTCCCATTTATACTCACCTTTATTTCCTACAAAATACATTGTATCAAACTTTTTTCTAAAAATAAAGGTAAAAAACGACAAAAAAATGACATTCGTGAATTTTAACTTGGATTTCCGTTTTTAGGTTAAAAACTGAAATAAGTCTTGTTATAATATATTACCAGTTTCCT
>CAKPBH010000078.1 GCA_934140355.1 uncultured Bacilli bacterium
AGAAATAAATATTTAAACTTTTTTAAAAATCATGGACATGCAGTAATTCCATCTGCACCATTAATACCAGAAAATGATCCATCTGTATTATTTACAACAGCTGGAATGCAACCATTAGTACCATATTTATTAGGTGAACCACATCCAGAAGGAAAAAGATTAACTGATTTTCAAAAATGTGTTAGAACAAACGATATAGACGAAGTAGGAGATAACCGTCATTTAACATATTTTGAAATGCTTGGAAATTGGTCATTAGGAGATTATTTTAAAGAAGAATCAATAGCAATGAGTTTTGAATTCTTAACAAAAGAATTAGGAATTCCAGTAGAAAAATTATCAGTAACAGTATTTGCAGGAGATGAAGACTGTCCTAGAGATGAATTTTCAGCAGAAGCCTGGAAAAAAGCAGGAATATTAGATGGTCATATTTATTATTATGGAAAAGATGATAACTGGTGGATAGCAGGAGAAGAAGGACCATGTGGACCTGACACAGAAATGTTTTATGACACAGGAAAACCAGCATGTGGACCTGATTGTCAACCATCTTGTGACTGTGGAAAATATGTTGAAATATGGAATAATGTATTTATGGAATATTTCAAAGATGAAAAAGGAAAATATACAAAATTAAAACAAAAAAATGTTGATACAGGATTAGGTCTTGAAAGAATGGCAATGTTATTACAAGGAAAAGAAACACCATTTGATACAGAATTATTTGCACCTGTAATGGAAAAACTATCTGAATTGCAAAAAATAGACAATATAGAAAGTAGAAGAATTATAGCAGAACATTTGCGTTCAAGTATGATGATAATTGCTGATGGTGGTAGACCAAGCAACTTAGATAGGGGATATGTTTTAAGAAGATTAATAAGAAGAATGATAAGACATATGAATAAATTACAAATTGACCTAAATGAATTAACAACATTAATAGGAATTTACGTAGAAAACTTAAAAGGAATGTATCCAGAATTAGATCAAAATGAGCAAACAATAAAAACAGTAATAATGGACGAAAAAGATAAATTTGTAAAAACATTAAATAAAGGTGAAAAAGAATTTGAAAAAGTAATAAGCAAAATGGAAGGTAAAACAGTAATTCCAGGTGATGTAGTATTTAAACTATATGACACATATGGATTCCCACCAGAAGTTACAAAAGAACTTGCAAGTGAAAATGGATATGAAATAGATTTAGAACAATTTAATGAATTATTTAAAAAACATCAAGAAAAATCAAGAGCAGGTTCAGAACAAAAATTTAAAGGCGGACTAGCAGAACAAAACGAAGTAACAACAGCATATCACACAGCTACACACTTATTAAATGCAGCAATTAAAAAAGTATTAGGAACAGATGCACATCAAAGAGGTTCAAACATAACTGTAGATAGAATGAGATTTGACTTTAACTGTGACCACAAATTAACAGATGAAGAAAAGAAAAAAATAGAAAATTTAGTAAATGAATGGATACAAGAAGGTTTACCTGTAGTAAAACAAGAAATGAAAAAAGAAGATGCAATAAAATCAGGTGCTGAATGTATGTTTATAGAAAAATATCCAGATATAGTAACTGTATATACAATAGGAGATATATCTAAAGAACTATGTGGTGGACCACATGTAGAAAACACAAGTAAATTGGGAACATTTAAAATTAAAAAAGAAGAATCAAGTTCTTCAGGAGTTAGAAGAATAAAAGCAGTTTTAATTAAATAAGCATAGTGTCAAATGAAAATATAAAATTATAAAGAGGTTTATTATGGAAGATTGTTTATTTTGTAAAATAATAAAAGGTGAAATACCTTCAACAAAAGTATATGAAGATGAATTTGTATATGCATTTAAAGATATAAATCCAGAAGCACCAGTTCATATTTTAGTAGTACCTAAAAAACATATTGAATCAGTAAATGGAATAGAAGAAGTAGACGAAAATATAATTGGAAAAATATTTTTAGCAATAAAGAAAATTGCTAAAGAACAAGGTCTTGCAGAGAGCGGATATAGAGTTGTATCAAATTGTGGAAAAGATGCAGGTCAAACTGTAATGCATTTGCACTTCCACATACTTGGTGGTAAAGAACTTGGGGAAAAAGTTTTATAATTAATATAGACTAATAATTGATAAAAAGCTTTATTTGAATTTTACTAAAAAGTAATTCAAAAAAGCTTTTTATTTTTATATAATTTGTAAAATATTAAACTAAAATATTAAAACTAAAACAATTCTCTTTATTTTTATTAATGCATATGTTATAATAATAATAGTTGAAGTTTGTACGGAGGTAAAAGAAATGTTTGAAAGTAGATATAGTAAAGTATTAACAGTTATATTAGTTATAGTAATTATAGCAATAATAGGTTTGCTAGGATTTTTAGGATTTGAATATTATCAAAATTATGTATTATCAAATGATGCAGCTAAAGAAGTAGACAATTTTAATGGTGAAGTTGGAGCAAATGATAATACCACAGAACAAACAAATACAACAAATGATACAAACCCATTTGATCAAATAACAAGTAATACAACAAGTTCAAGTTCAGGAACAAAAAGAACATATAAGGGATTTGGAATGTTAGGAACAATGGAAATACCTGCAACTAAATTTAAATATCCAGTATTAGAAAAAGTAACAAAAAAATCAATTGAAACAGCAGTAGCATTTCAATGGGGAGCTGGATTAAACCAACCAGGAAATTCAGTAATAATAGGACATAATTATAGAAATGGTATGTTTTTCTCTAACAATAAAAAATTAAAAAATGGAGATAAAATATACATAACAGATAATTCAGGAAAAAAATTAACATATACAATATATGATAAATTTGAGACATCTGATACAGATACATCATTCTATCAAAGAGATACAGAAGGAAAGGCAGAAATCACATTATCAACTTGTACAGATGATAGTAAAGCAAGACTAATAATTCTTGCAAAAGCCGAATAAATAATTTTTAGAACAAAGTAAAAAATCATTAAAAGTATAATTTTAAAATAAGAAAAATCAATAAAGGAATTTTTGCAAATTCCTTTATTTTTTTATTAAAATTGTATATAATAAGACCAGTTTTAATAATAAAAAAATAGCAAATTAAGAGGTGCTTAAGATGAAGAAAAATGAAGCTAAACAGCGAATAAAAGAATTAAGAAAAAAAACAGAATATTATGCAGGAAAATATTATGATGATGATAAACCAGAAATATCAGACTTCGAGTATGATATGTTAATGGT
>CAKPBH010000079.1 GCA_934140355.1 uncultured Bacilli bacterium
GTCCGTTTAAGTGGGCAGAAGGAACCTATCACAGTGTAAATGGAAACATTGAGTTAAGATGGGAAAAGAATAAAAATCAAGTAAAGATTTCCGGACGGATTCCGGCAAATACATCCGCATGCTTAAAGCTGCCAGATGGAACAGAAAAAGAACTTGGAAATGGATGGTTTGAAGTAAAAGCAGGATTAGATTCAGGCATAAAAGAATAAGATGGAAAGGGAATGCTGCCGTTAGGAACAGAATGTATCTGACAGCATGAAAAATGGTATTGAAAATGAGTGAAAAGAAAATGATTTATCCAGGAGAAATAATGCTGGACACAGAAGGAAAGCGGATTCAGGCACATGGGGCCGGAATGATCTATGAGAACGGAACTTACTATTGGTATGGAGAGAATAAAGAGTTCACAACCGGGAAAGATGAAATCTGGACCTGGGGAATCCGTTTTTATTCTTCCAAAGATCTGGTCAACTGGAAGGATGAAGGTCTGGTAATCCAACCAGATATAGAAGATAAGGGATCCAGTCTTCACCCATCAAAACATGTAGACCGTCCACATATTCTGTATAATAAGAAAACGCAGAAATATGTCTGCTGGGTCAAGCTGAGCGAGGAAGATGGATATTTTCTTATTATGACTTCAGAAAATCTGCTTGGACCATATAAGATGGAGAAAGATCATTTTCATCCGTTTGATACGTCAGTGGGAGACTTTGATTTGTGGCAGGATGAGAATGGAAATGGATACTTGTATTTTGAACACGATCATGCAGGCGTGATTTCAACAGGGCTGACAGAAGATTTTCTGGATGTACAGGGAGAGCATCTGGATATGTTTACAGGTCTGAAACCACCATATACAAGAGAAGGATGTACACACTTTGTGTATAAAGAGAAACATTATCTCTTTACCAGTGGAATGATCGGATATATACCAAATCCAAGCGAGATCGCGGTAAGTGATACTCCGCTTGGTCCCTATGAGGTATTGGGAAATCCGCATAGGGATGATTCGAGTAGTGCGTCGTTCAATAGCCAGATCTCTTATGTGTTCCATGATCCTGAACGAGAAGATCTGTATATTGTGATGGCAGACCGCTGGGTACCGGAATACGTGGTAACGAAAGAAAAATATGAAAGTCTGGAACGTGTGATTAATTCCCAGTATAATTCAGAAATCCATCCAACAGAAGAAGACTATAAAGTTGCAATGGATGCCCCATTTCTTGGAAATGCGAATACTTCTATTGCAGATTATGTATGGTTGCCATTGAAATTGGATGGAGAATATCCGATGATTGAGTGGAAGGACGCATGGAGACCATAAAGAAGAAAGGGGAGAGAGAAAAGAAAATGCAAAAGAATAAGAAGAAAATTAACAAGAAGATTATTTTAATTATAATAGCGGTTTTACTGATTTTACAAATTGGCTGGATTGCATTTTCCGGTATGCAGTGGGGATGGGGACCATTTGCAAAACTGCATGATATAAAAATGTCAAAGCTGCCTGGAAATGATGAAAAATATGCACTGAATCAGACAGAAGAAAATGTTCACGATGAACTTCAGGGAAAGAAAATTATTTTTCTTGGTTCATCAGTTACTTATGGAGCATCTGCAAAGGGAGTATCATTTGCAGATTATATAGGAAAACGCAATCAGGCTGAAGTAGTGAAGGAAGCTGTATCAGGAACTACATTAGTAGATAACGGAGCTAATTCTTATATCAGCAGATTGAAGAAAATAAAAGAAGCGCAGGCAGATTTATTTATCTGTCAGCTTTCGACCAATGATGCGAGCCAGAAGAAAGAATTGGGAATGATTGGGGAGTCAAAAGAGTTAGATTCATTTGATACAGAAACAGTATCCGGTGCGATAGAATATATTATATGCTATGCAAAGGAAACATGGGATTGCCCGGTTATGTTCTATACGAATCCCCGATATGACAGTGCAGAATATGAAGAAATGGTCCAATTGTTATTGCAGATTCAGAAAAAATGGGGGATTGGAGTGATTGATCTGTGGAATGATGCAGAGTTTAATGAGCTGACAGATGAAGAATGCTCCCTTTACATGGCAGATAAGATACATCCGACACAGGCGGGATATCTGGAATGGTGGACTCCATATATGGAGGAGAAGATGGAAGAGTATTTGGCTGATCAGAAGAGTAAATAAAAGTGAGAAGGATAACATATAAGCTTGTGTGTAGAGCGGAAGAGCTTGAAGATTCTCCGCTCTTTTCTTATGCCAGGATATGAAGGCGCTCCAGGGAAGCAATTGCAGCAAGGTGGGAGATGAATTGCAGGAGGAACACCACAATATTTACTTCAGATGAGTGATAAGTTAAGTGTGGAAGAAAATATAAAAAATACTTATTTGAATCCAACCTCTTTTTTGTATGAGGAGCCGGTAAGTCTTTTAAAGCAAGAAGTAAGAGAACCAGCAATTTATAATGCAATTATTACGGCAATCGCAACAGGAGCTTCGAGAATGTCAGAGATAGCTACAAAAGTAGGAGAGAGTACCACTACTTGTACAGCATATATTAAGAATCTGATTAATCTTGGAATTATTAAAAGAGAAACTCCATATGGTGAAAAAACTTCAAAAAAGACAATTTATTCCATTGAGGATAATATGTTCTATTTTTGGTATCGCTTTGTTCTGGAAAATATGCCGATAGAATTTATATCGCTTGGACGTTGGTGGGGAAATGATCCCAGAAAGAGAAGTCAGACGGAAATTGATATTATGGGGGAGCAGGATAGTAATTCGGCAATATTTGCAGAGTGTAAATGGAAAAATGATATTGTTTTGATAATGGGCGAATTCATTTATGCGAATATGAAGAAACAGAGAGTTATCAAATAACGGAAATGTTCATAAACAATAGGCAGATGTTGCTTGATAGACTGCTCGCAGATTAGAAAACGTTGAGGTCAAGACTTCCTTATCTGGGAAGAATGACCTCT
>CAKPBH010000080.1 GCA_934140355.1 uncultured Bacilli bacterium
GCAAGTGTTGTTATTTCAGCATCACATAATACATTTGAATTTAATGGAATTAAATATTTTAGTAATAAAGGTATGAAAATTCCAGATACTTTAGAAGAAGAAATAGAAGAAATAATGGAATCAGATAAGTTTACTGAATTAACAGCAAAAAATGAAAAAATAGGAGTTTCAGAATATGCATTAGATTTAATGGATGAATATGTATATTTCTTTAGAAAAAACTTTGATGATATTATAGATAAATATAATAATAAAGATTTCATAGTAGCATTAGATACAGCAAATGGAGCAACATCAGTAGTTGCAGAAAAAGTATTTAAAGCATTAGGAATAAATTATAGAATTATTAACAATCATCCAAATGGAATTAATATTAATGACAATTGTGGATCAACACATTTAGAAGGATTAAAAAAATATGTGGTAGATAATCACATGAGCCTTGGGGTTGCATATGATGGTGATGGTGACAGATGTTTAGCTGTTGACGAAAAAGGAAATGAAATTGATGGAGATAAATTGTTAGCTATTATTTCACAACATCTTAGAAAAAAAGGAAAATTAGAAAAAGATACAATAGTAGCAACTGTTATGAGCAATTTAGGATTAAACAAATATGCTAGAGACAACGGATTAGAGTTATTACAAACTAAAGTTGGAGATAGATATGTTTTAGAAGAAATGCTAAAAGATGGATATAATTTAGGAGGAGAACAATCTGGACATGTAATTTTATTAGATTATAATCCAACAGGTGATGGAATTTTAACATCATTAATGTTAATTAGTACAATTTTAGAAGAAGGTAAAAAAGCATCTGAACTAAGTGAACTTATAAAATTATATCCTCAAGTATTAGTAAATGCAAAAGTAAATAGTAATAAAAAATATGATTATGATAAAGATACTGAAATCAAAGAAGCAATTGACAAATTAGAAAGAGAATTTGCTGGAAATGGTAGAGTATTAATAAGACCTTCAGGAACTGAACCACTAGTAAGAGTTATGATTGAAGGTGAAGGTCAAGAATATATTACTAAAAAAGCTGAAGAAATAGCTAAACTTATAGAAGAAAAACTAAAATAATATTTTGGTTATATGTAATAAAAATGTAATATAAACTTAATTTAAAAATATTGATTTGAAAATATAATAATGATATTATATATTCATAAAAACAAAAGAAAATTGGAGGGGATCAAGATGTTAATTTTTGACATATCTAATCCATTAACATTATTATTAATGTTAGCAGTAACAGTTTTATTAATATTTTTAGCACAAGAAGTGAAAAAAAGTATGATAGTAGCTGGAGTATTATTTGTATATTTAGTATTATTAATAACACATGTAGCACAAATTGCTACTTTGTCAGAAGAGTACAGATATATGTTAGAAACATTATCAAGATGTGTTGTTATTGACTTTATTTTTGTATTTGTATCTTTCTTCTCATATTTATGGGTAGATGACATAGAAACAAAAAAATTAGGTAAAAAAAGTTTAGATGATAGTCTAGATTGGTTTTGGAAAAAAGTATAATTGCAGTAAAATACAATTATTTTAAAGAAAGATGTAAAAACATTAAAGGCAGAAAGAAGCTTGGATGAGCTTCTTTTTTTATATAACAGAAAAACTTTCTGAACTTCCTATAATACAAATTATCTAATTAAATATCATAATTAATAATGTAGTTGAATATATTAAATATAATAGACTTAAGACAAGGAGAATAATATGTTTAGTATAGCTATATTAAAATTAAAAGATATCATAAAATTTGCTATAGTAATTGTAGTAGCAATTTTTATTATTATATTTTGTGCAAAAAAATTAAATAGTTTATCTAAAATATTGGATCAAACATTACCTGCTATAAAAAATATGAATGAAGAATATAGAAATATATCTAAAGAAGAAGATCCAGCAAGTGATACAAATATCTTAAAATCTATGATGAAAACTCAAATCAGTTCAGTAAAAGGATTAGAAGAAATAGAAGCTAAACAAAAAGAAAAAGATGCAAATAATAGCATAGATAGCAGTGAAAATGTAAATAACAATCAAAATGAAGCCAATGATACAAAAAAAGCTGATAATGCTGAAAGTTCAGAAATAAAAGTAGCAGAAACAGGAGTTACAACACAAGTTATCACTCAAAATCCAATAGCAGAAAAAAGTAATGTACAATATGGTAATGTAAAAATAAAAAATGAAACAGATTATGAATTAACTCAAGAAATGTTAAAACCAGACATTACAATAGAAAATAGAAATATAATAATTTTTCACACACATAGTTGTGAAAGTTATACATCAAGTGAAAAATATCCATATATCCCAACAGGGAATTATAGAACAACAGATTTGAACTATACAGTTACAAGAGTTGGAACAGAATTAGAAAATCAGTTGAAAAATTATAATTTTAATGTAGTACATAATCAAGACTATCATGATTATCCATCATATAATGGATCATATACAAGATCATTAAAAACTGTAGAAGGAATTTTAGAAACAGTACCAAGTGACATAATCATTGATTTACATAGAGATGCAGTAGGCTCAAGAAGCGATTATGCACCAACTGTAAAAATAGGAGACGAAGAAGCCGCACAAATAATGTTTGTAATAGGAACAAACAATGGTGGATTGTGGCACCCTAACTGGAATCAGAATTTAAAATTCGCAGTAAAAGTGCAAGAAAAAGCAGAAGAATTGTATCCAGGGTTGTTTAAACCAATAATGCTAACGAAATCGAGATATAATCAACATACTGGAAAATATGCAAATATAATAGAAGTAGGGGCAACAGGAAACACATTAGAGCAATGTTTAAATAGTATGAAATATTTAGCTAAAATTATGAATGATATAACCTGATTTTGGGGACGGAGCAAAAAATCATTTTTATATAAAATTTTTAGAATGATTTTTTGCTCCGTCCCCAAAATCACTTGA
>CAKPBH010000081.1 GCA_934140355.1 uncultured Bacilli bacterium
TTTCATAATAAAATCTCTCCATTTCTACTATTGTATCATGGAGAGACTCTATTTACACAAATTTATTTACAGACTCTCCTACTTACCTGTTTACTTTTTTTCTTTGTTTTCTAAAATACTTACCCTTATTCTATCCTTAAAGTATTTTACTGATGTAAAAAAGAAACTTTTTTTGTTTTAAGTTTCTTTGTTTTTTTCTTCTTTGTTTAAATAATTTTCTTTTACAGATGTATCAATTTCTTTAGCTATATCTTCTGTATATTCTGTATCTTCAATGACATCCCATGGTTCTTCATCATCCTCAACTGCTACTTTTACTTTGGTATCACCAACAATTTCTATTCCTAATTCTTTTTCAATTTCAATGGTAATGGTTTTTCCGTTTTCTTTCGCATTAATGCAGTTTGGTTGCTTTAAACTTCTCACAACAATATCTCTCACTGTAGAGTCAGTTGCTTCTCTTTGTCTAACCATTACCGATTCGCTATAAGGAATTTTTTGGGTAATTACTGTTGTCTTAGTATCATTATCATAAGAATACCAAATATTTACATCAAAACTTCCATCAACAACAATTTTTCCTCCTACCTCAGAACCCTTAAACTTATGATTAATAACCCAACATCCAAGAACTGTTGTTGGTATATTTTCTGTTTCAATAGTATAAGAATTTTTATAATACTTTTTCCCTTTGCCAATAATTGCTTTTGTTACAATTTCTTTAAAAGCTGACAAGATTATCACCCCTCTAATCTAATTTATGTAAGTCATAGCAATAAAGAACTATCAAAAAGGGATTTTATGGTAATTTTTTATACGCTCTTGGTTAATTTATGACATTTAAGAAGGCAAATTGGGCTGTTGATATACTTTAAGTTTGTTTTTCATTCTAATTTAGTAAAATAGATATTGCTACTTTAAATTGGAGGTTATATTATGAATCTAAAAAAGAAAAAAGAAAAAATAAAAAAAATTATTAAAAATAAATACACAGAAACTAACATTATCATCTATTTTTTACTAATTAATCACAAACTAGATAACATTATTGGTAATTTAGATAATATCATTGTTATTCCTGAAATTGCAAATACTACAAAAAAAGGATATTTAACTAGTGAAGAGCAACTAGTGGTCATGCTACAATATCTTATTGATACATTCAATAACGAATTTTGGTTCATTAAAGTCAATAGAAATATTATATTAGATTGTTTAATCAATTCCGACGAGGCCAAACATTTATTATATTCAAAAAAATATTTTGGAGATAATCGATACATTGATGATTTTTTTGCTGTATTTCAAAGAATCACGACCAATATCTTAAAAAAAATTATTAATAATTCAGCTGTTGAGGTTTCGGATTTATTAGAAGATGAGCAATTTAAAAATTTGGATGATCCTAAAGTGTTATATCATTTACTCAAATTAATTTGCTTATGTAATTCTACTTCTTATCAATTAGTTTATTTATTTGATACTCATTATAAAAAAGAAAATCAATCATTCTATACAATGCAATTAGAAATACTGTTGAACAGAACTTGTCAATTAAAAAATGAAGCTTTAGACTTCATTAATAATAGCTATTTCTAATTTTTATTCTCCATTTTTTAATTTTTCAATTAGAGCATCTAACGAATTTTCTTCATATTCTAATTGTTCAATAATATTTCCGTTTTGATAAGAGATTATTCCATACTTATTGTCATTTTTTACAATAATATTTTCAAAATTATACCCAGTTAAAAGGTTATCTTTGTAAATACCAATTTCATCATAGGAAATTGGAATAATAATACGATTTTTTTTATCAATTACTCCTCTTTTTTTTCCTTGGGTAACAATAAAATGATTGGTATCTAATAATGTATAATCATCATATTGATTACTAATTTCTTCGCCAGAACGGAAGTTCCATAAAATTAATTTTGAGCTATTTTTTTGTGATAATAAAACATAATTATCATCTAAATTTTTCTGATAATATGGACATTCTTCTTGGCAATGATATTTAGAATAAACTAAACTTGTTTCATCTTTCATTTCCGATACACATAAAGTTCCATCACATTCATAAAAATATAGATTTTTTTCCTCTAAATATTGATAGTTAATTTTATAATCCATTACCATCAATAATATAGTAATTAACAATAGAAACAGTGAACTTACCCACAAGATTCTTCCAAAGTTATGCCTTCTCATGATTATCACTACTCACTTTCAAAACTATATATATTCGATAAATTAAATTTAATGTTTATATCATCCTTGTAATCATTACAATCACTTGGAACAAAAATTATATCATTTAAAGTTAAAGGATCGCCTTCATTTAAATAGGTATAACATTGAATACTTTTGGAATCATTTGATAATTGAAAAACATACTTGCCCTTCACCAAAGCTTTCTGCGCATTCTGTGCCTTTAATATACCAATCTTATTATCCCCTGTTACATCCTTTCCTTTATAACTTTCTTCTAATTTTTCTGTATTTTTTTCTAACATTTGTTTTTTGACTTGAAGTCCACTTAAAATAGAAAATAATATTAATATAAACAGAGTAAATAACGTATATAAAATTCCTGTAATGGCAAAGCCACGATTATCTAACCTTCTCATATGACACCCTCTATTCTAAGAATATTATAACGAAATTCAAACAAAAATTCAACTCCTATTACAAAAATAATAAAACATATTTAAGCTGAAAATCCATCTATAAGTCTATAATCAAAATTAAAAAGGAAAATTATTTGCAGGTATATTTTTTAATCAGAAAATTTTAATACTGATAGAGAATTAAAATATAAATTATCAATCATTTTCAAAATATAAAAAAAGAGCTAACATGAATTTTATCGGTTCTATAATAAATAGTGTTGGTGAGTAAAATCACTTACACTATTTTTATTAAAATAAAAGTGAGTCATACCAGAA
>CAKPBH010000082.1 GCA_934140355.1 uncultured Bacilli bacterium
GCATAAGTTCCACCAATTAATAGAACTAACGCAATTAATAATAAATATGCATTCTTTTTTACAGAACTATTATTCATGCTCTCACTCCTATCATACTATTAATATGATATCATAATTCTACATTTTTTTATAGATTTTATAAAAAAAAAGATTTACTATACAAATATAATAAATCTATCTTTGATACTGTCTAGACAAGGTCAATATTTTTCCTCTAGTCTTATCCATATGCTTAGCAAAATATTTACCAACACCATATTCATAATCAGGATTTTCACTAGTTAAATTATCATAAAACTTATCAATATAATTACTAAAAAATTCATCAAATACTACATTTTCTCTACTCTGTTTTACTAAAGTATAAATATTATTATCACTCATATTATTATAAGTGATTTTAACACCACCAAGTATTAATTTTTTATGTTCAATTACTTGTTTCATTCCTTTTCGTACACCAAGATAATTCTCTCTATAACCAGGTCCAAAATCTAAACTTTTTATCAAATACGGAATTAAAGGAAGCATAGACTTAAATTTATGAAATGTTTCTTCAGTTGTCATCAATTGGTTTTTCATATAATTTTCAATCTCGGAAATTAAAAATTCTTTTTCTTCATCAGTTACTTCACTACCATTTAGTACACTATTATATAAATCACAAAATAAGTTATCTCTAACTAATTTTTCTAAATCATCCATAACAAACCCTCCAAAATTATTATAATAAAATTAATAAAAAAAATCTATCCCAAAATTTTTAGTTCTTTTAATAGTTTAACATTCCCTACTAATCATATTGAATTACAATTTCCTATAAACAGATGATAGTAGTAATACGTTTTAATTTATCAGATTAATGATTTAAATAGTTACTCTTACAATTGTGATGGAACTGAAACTTACTCATCCAAAATTTATTCCATTAATTTTTTTCTTTGTACTCTATTTTGAGTTTTGTATATAACTTTTAATTGTATTTTTATTAATTGTTACAGTACCCGCATAATATCCTTCTATCTAAATAAATAACAATACACTTATTCTACTTTGCTAACATATATATCCCCTATAACCACATAAAATTGTCTAGATGCAAAGACTATGTAATATTGATAATTTCGTCATATATGAAATAAGTATTTTCTATGTAATCGTTCTTCATCTCACCAAAATAGTAGGTTCCCTATCATTTTTTCATTTCAAGACATAATAAAAGAGAACATTGTTCTCTTTATATTTCCAATAATAATTATGTTTATAAAATTTTTTGTGTAAAATATTACTGATTAATGCACTGTTTTTGAATATCCCGTATCTAACGTAGTAGCTTTATTGTATGCACCAGAATACGTTGAAACAAATACACCATAAGGAATATCAACAGTTACCTTACCAGTACTAGCATAAAACACCGTAAGACCACAATTTATTTGAAACTCAACCTTAGCTCGGTCCGATGTTGCTCCTGATGTAGATGAATAATTACTTATATTAGCTGTAGTTATTGTGTTCCCACCTATCTTTAATGTAGCAGTGTGTGTGCCACTAGTATAAAGAGAAGATAGACTAGGTTTTATTACAACCGAAACAGTTGTATACGGAGCATTTTTACAACCAGAATTATTTGTATAATTTGAAAACTGATCCAACGTATTAGCACCCGCTTGGCTTAATATACTAATTGTTGGTGGAACCTTTACTGTTGCTGTGGCTATAAATGATGTATCATCAGAAATACTTTTACTGGTATTAGGTTGCAGATCAGTACCAAGATCTTGAGTATTTCTCCATACAGGCGATGCATATCCCGTTGCAACTGTAATACTAGGTAAAGTTATATTACAAGAACTTTCTTGAGCAGTACCATTATATACAGCAGGAATAGAACACGATAATGAATTAGAACCAATAGAACTAATACCTGTACTAGCCTTTTCAAAACTTGCTTTATATGTTTTACTATTTTTGTAAGTCTGAGCGTAATAACTAGGAGAACTACTCAAAATTATTGTAGCACCACTAGAAATACTACATGAAGAATTTCCTGGCGGTGAAGAAGAACCACTGTAACCACAAACAGAAGGAGTAGTACTGTTAGAAACAGTAGGTAAAGTCACATTACAACTAGTAGAAGTACCTGATGAAGTACAAGAACAAATTCTGTTAGAACCAGATGCAGAGCATTCACCAGGAGTACTTAATGTATTACCATTAGCATAGACAGTAGCTGTTCTAGTTGCACCTAACACAGTGAACGAAATTGCTGATGTACTTGCACTATTATAATTTGTAGTACTCGTTGCTGATAAAATTATTTTATTCCAACCAGTCTTTATGTATTTTAAGGTAACCGTTTTATTAGTAGTATTTACAGAACATGTTGCTGTTTCAGTAGAGTATGAAGAGCAAGAAACAGTACCATTTCCATTATAATAGTAATGATATGTTTGCGTAGTACCAACTATCGGAGAAGAAATAGTATCCATCGAAATAGTTGGTGTAGCCTTATTTATTTTAAATTTAGCTGAACTATTACTTAGCGAATAATTGTTTTTATTTGCTCTACCACCTGTTACGGATGAAATACTTGCTGTTGTTGTATATTCAGTATCTGATGCATTAACGCCTGTACCACTTTTTGTTAAGTTTACAGTTTCTGAATTAACTCCTGTTAATGCAGAAGACGTTAATTCTCTTGAATGTTCCTTACCGTCATATGTAAAAGTGTCACCAGATTTCCATGATACAGTTAATTGTTTTTTCGAAATCACATGCGATGAACATGATGATGTTGCTCCATAATGATTTCCATCACCAGCACTTTTTGCTTGTACATAATATGTTCCAGCATCTATTGGTGTTGATATAGCTGTTTTACA
>CAKPBH010000083.1 GCA_934140355.1 uncultured Bacilli bacterium
TATAACAAAAAGGAACCTATAGTGGTTCCAAATATCATGGATAGATTACCATTTACACAGAATTATTTACACTCCCATTTTTTAGGTTCACTGAAATTCAAAGAACCACAAAAAGAAAGAACAAACAACCCTGTTCTTTCTTTTTTTATTTTTTATGGTTAATTGTCTGTGATAACACCTGTTTTTTAGCAAGTACCCAATCATAACTTTCATTAATAATATTAGAGTCGCAATAAGGACACTTACTTGAATTGACAGCATCAAGTGGTGCATTACAATTTGGACATTTGTTTGGCTTATCGCTAATGCCTTTATTAAATGTCATTGCATATTCATAGATTACTTTTTGCTTATCATTTCCTCGTAATGTTTTTCCTTCTTTATCTACAACATAATCATAACACTCTATCTTCATTTTTATAGTAAGAGCAATTAAATCATATTTAATCTCCATACCAATAATGCTAGAATCTAATAATTGAAAATCCTTCATAATATTTTTTTGATTCTTAACTTTTAATGTTGATAATTGTGCTGAATAAGTATTGTATAGTTCATCAGTTACACAATTTCTTATTGAATCCTTATCGAAATTCATCCAAGCAACTTGAATATTTTTATATAATTCGTAAGCTTTTTCTTTAAATTTTTCTTCTTCGAAGTCTGGTAAAAATTTATGGAGTTTTTCGATATCGTAAGGATTAGTTTTTACAGGGTTAGTACTAGGCATTAACAAACGATTACCTACTTTAGACCGATTATTAGTAATTGCATAAAGAATAGAAACAAATAAAATTATTGCAATGGTTAAATATATAGAATTAAAGGAACCGCCTGTGTAACTACCACCTGTTCCTCCATAGCTATAGGAACTTCCCCAATCGGATGAGGAACTCCCCCAATCGGAGGAGGAACTTCCCCAATCAGAAGAACTAGAGCCACCACTATCATAGCCTCCATCCCAACCAGAATCGGCAGATAATGTCCGAATAGGAAAAAGGAGACATAAGCAAACTAGAACGATAAAGATTATTTTTTCCCTTTTTTTCATTTTTCTACTCCGTTTTCATTGAAGATAATATCCAATTTTTATCTTCTTGATTATAAGTTGTACCACAGTATGGGCAAAGGCCAGTCTTGTTTACGTCAATAGAAGCGCCACATCCTGGGCATTTGTTTACTGTCCCTACTTTTTGAAAATTAACTTTTTTAACAAATGTTAAGTCATTATTTTTACTTATCCTTGATTCATTATTTCCTCTTATGTAATTGCCATCTTCATCCACAATATAATCTAGGTATCTTGACAAAATTCTTACTTGAATCATCATTTGATTATTTTCTATTTGATAACTTAGAATATCTGTACTAGCAACGTTTAATTCGTCATACATTTGAATTAAACCTTGACTTTTTAATTCTGCGACTTTATTTTCTAGTATTTGGTAGAGACTATCTGTCACAAAATGTTTGATATTTTCAATCTCTTTTGTCATTAGCGCGGTATAGATTTGGATAAAAACATTATTCACATAGGTAATAAATTTACTTTCTGAGAAATCTTCATCATATTTTAAAATTTCATTCATTCTGCTTTTGCTCCACAATTGCTACAGAATTTTCCCGTTAATTTTGCACCACAATTGCTACAAAATTTTGGATGTTCGGAAGAAGTTTCTTCACCGTTAGTAGAAGCTATGGTGTTATTTTGATTTAAATTTTGATTCACAGCTCCCATCATGGTTGCGCCGGTTTGATTAGCCATTGACATTCCCATAAAACCAGTCATAGATCCAGCACTATTAGATGCAGCATTGGTCATCGCCTCAGCAGATGCACTTGCCATTAGGCCTGATTGCATAGAAGCATCAGAGAATATTTTGGCATCATCAATTCGAGATACTCGCTTCATTGATTCATCTGTTAAGTTAATATCTCCCATGGCAACGTCAGTAATGATTAAACCATATTTTTCTTTCCATGAATCATTTAGACAAGTATTCATTTCTTCAGAAATGTCACTGCCATATAAGCCCATATCTCCAAAAGATACTTTTTTGTTTCTCATGACATTAGAAATTGCATAGGTTACTTTTTCGACAAATTTCGTCTTTAGTTGACTGCCAACAACTTCTTCATAAGTAATGGTATCTTTAGCATTAGCACCAATTACTGATGCAACTAATTTAACAGGATCTTCTACTTTAAAAGCATATTCTCCAAAGAATGTTACTTCTAAAATACCATATTTTTCGTCCGTAATTTTTTTGGGTTGTGGACTACCAAATTTATTTCCTGTAATGACTTTAGTATTGACATAATACACTCTTTGGTCGTGTGCTGGTTGCCCACCGTAGGTAATTCGTCTACCAATTGTTTTGATGGTTTCGCCTATTCCTTTGAAAAAACCTCCTTCAAAAACAGTTGGTTCAGTACTTTTATCATAAGTAAAAGTGCCTGGTTCTGCAGAAAATTCAGTAATTTCTCCATTATCGACAATCATCATTGCCATTCCTGAAGGAACAACAATTTGGCTTCCTTTCGTAATAATTCCTTCACTTGGATTTTTGTTTCCCGCACCATGTTTAACCATTCCTTTTTGAATTAAAACATTATCTGCCGTTTCGGGGCAAACAATAAACTCTTTGAATTGGTCCCCTAGTCCTTGTGAGATAGAACTAGTTGTTGCTTTAATTAAGCCCATATTTTCACCTTCCTTATCTTAATTATATAATATATTCTTTAAAATAACAAC
>CAKPBH010000084.1 GCA_934140355.1 uncultured Bacilli bacterium
GAAATTCAGGTGCATTATTAGCAGGTGCAACATTACTAGTAGGCAGAATAAAAGGAATAGATAGACCAGCATTAGCAGGAATATTACCAGCATATAAAAGTCAACTATTGCTAATAGATTCAGGCTCAAATACAAATTGTAAGCCAATTAATTTATTACAATTTGCTCAAATGTCAACAATCTATTTAAGAAATACATTTGGAATTGAACATCCTGCGATAGGTTTATTAAATATAGGAACAGAAGAAACAAAGGGAAATGAATTAGTAAAAGAAAGCTACAAATTATTAAAAGAAAAATCAAAAGAATTAGATATAAACTTTGTTGGAAATGTAGAAGGAAGAGATGCTTTTTCTGGAAAAATTGATGCTATTGTAACAGATGGATTTACTGGAAATGTATTCTTAAAAGCAGTAGAAGGTTTAGGAAAGTTTGTAAAAAGAACATTATCAGAAAGTTTAACTCAGAATTTATTGTCAAAAATAGCTGCTGTGCCATGTTTGCCAGCAATAAATAGATTTAAGAAAACAATGGATTACAAATCATATGGGGGAGCTTTATTCTTAGGAGTAAAAAAACCAGTTGTAAAAGCACATGGAAGTAGTGATGAAAAATTATTTGAATTTACAATTAAACAAGCAGAAAAATTTGTTGAAAATAAAGCAGTAGATAAAATGATAGAAGAGTTTGAAAAATAAAACCTGAATGGGTAGTACAAAAAATGAAAAAAATTTTAAATATGCTTGACAAAAATGATAACATATAATATAAATGTTACAGATAATATTTGAATTATTAAATGAAAGATATCATTTAGCACATGAGAGGAGGTGAACTTGTAATGAGTTCAGAAGAAGTTTTTGAAAAAGTAAAAGGAATAATTGTAGAACAATTAGGTGTTGCTGATACAGCTGTTACAATGGAAGCATCTTTTATAGATGATTTAGGAGCTGATTCATTAGATATAGTAGAATTAGTTATGGCATTAGAAGAAGAATTTGATATTGAAATTCCAGATGCTGATGCAGAAAAAGTTGTTACAGTAGGAGATGTAGTTGACTACATAAAAGAAAATGTATAAAATAAAAGGAGAACGAGAAAATTCGTTCTTTTATTTTGCTTAAAACAAGTAATAAAGTAAGTTTTCTTTTGAAAATAACTTGAAAAAAACGTAAAATAGTATATAATAGTACTATAGAAAATCGGAGGAAAATATGAAAAATTTAGAAGAAAACATTGGTTATACATTTAAAGACAAAGAACTATTAAAAAAAGCATTAACACATACATCATATGCATATGAACACAATGTAGAAAGTAACGAGAAATTAGAATTTTTAGGAGATAGTATATTAGAATTTATATCAAGCGATTATTTGTACAAAAATTATCCAAGTTTAAAAGAAGGAGAAATGACTAAAGTTAGGGCAACTGTAGTGTGTGAAACAAGTCTACACAAAGTAGCACAAATGCATAAATTTAGTGATTTTTTATATCTAGGAAAATCAGAAAGAAATACAAACAAGGAAGTAAGACCAGCCATTTTAGCAGACAGTGTTGAAGCTGTAATTGCAGCAATATATTTAGATGGAGGTCTAGAAGATGCCAAGAAATTTATTATTGAAAATTTAAAAGGGGCAATAAAAATAGCAAGTCAACATGTAGGACAGAAAGACTATAAAACTGTTTTACAAGAAAAATTGCAAAAACATGGAGAAGTTGAAATAAAATATATAATTATAAAAGAAACAGGACCAGATCATGATAAAACATTTGAAGCACAAGTTGAATGCAATCATAAAATACTGGCAGTAGGTTCTGGAAAATCAAAGAAATTAGCTGAAATGGAAGCAGCAAGAAAGGCTCTAGAAAACATAAAATAAGAGAAGGGAGTTTATTATGAAAAAACATTATATCATACCAATATTTGTTCCACACTTAGGATGCCCAAATGATTGTATTTTTTGTAATCAAAAATCAATTAGTGGACAACAAAAAATGATAACAAAAGAAGATATAAAAAATACAATAGACTTTTTCTTAAAAAATATAAAAGATAAAGAAGCCAAAAAAGAAGTAGCATTTTTCGGAGGAAGTTTTACTGGAATAGAAGAAGAAAAACAAGAAGAGTTTTTGCAAACAGCATATGAATATATAAAACAAGGGAAAATTAATAGTATAAGAATTTCAACAAGACCTGATTATATAGACAGAAAAACTTTAAAGAGATTAAAAAAATATAAAGTAGAAACAATAGAACTTGGTGTGCAATCAGCGAATGATTATATATTAAGAAGAGCAAATAGAGGTCACACTTTTGAAGATGTAAAAAGAGCTTCAAAGATGATTAGATGGCATGGATTCAAACTAGGACATCAAATGATGGTTGGATTGCCAGAAAGTACAAGACTTGATGAAGTAAATACAGCTAAAGAATTAATAAAATTAAAGCCTAAAATGGTTAGAATATATCCTGTATTAGTAATAAAAAATACAAAATTAGAAAAAGAATTTTTAGATGAGAAATACACACCATTAACAGTAGTACAAGCAGTAGAAATATGTAAAGAGCTTGTTTCTATGTTTAATCAAAAAGGAATTGAAGTAATAAGAGTGGGGCTACAAAATACAGATGAGATAACAGATCCAAATATAGAGGGAAGCGAAGTGGTTGCAGGTCCATATCATCCAGCATTTAGACAACTTGTTGAATCAGGGTTATGGTATGACTCAATTGTTGCAAAAATAAAACAA
>CAKPBH010000085.1 GCA_934140355.1 uncultured Bacilli bacterium
GAGGAGTAACCATGATTAAAAATTTAAATTTAAATGAAGAAAAATTAAGAGATTTATATCTAAGAGACTTATCTTTAGGAAAAATTCAAGGTCCACAAACTGGCTATGCTAGTATTGACAAACCTTGGTTAAAATATTATAGCGAGGAAGTAATCAAAAGTGACATGCCTAAAAATACCATCTATGGATATTTAAAAGAAAAAAATAAAGATAATCTAAATAGAATAGCAATTGAATATTTTGGAAATCAATTAACTTATAAACAATTGATTGAAAAGATTGATCAAACAGCAGAATCTCTAGTAGCAATGAATGTAAAAAAAGGAGATATTGTAACAATTTCTATGCCAACAACTCCAGAAATGGTTTTTCTCTTCTACGCTCTTTCGAAAATTGGAGCAATCTCAAATATGATCGATCCACGAAAAAGTGCTACTGAACTAGAAGAATATGCTGATGAAGTTCATTCAAAAATTTTCTTTGGAATAGATGCAGCAAACGAAAAATATAAAAATTTAAAGAAAAATACTTCTATTGAAGAAATTGTTATTATTACGCCTTACGAAAGTTTTAAAGCACCAATTCAAAAAATACTGAAGTTAAAAGATAAAATTGCTAGTAAAGAAAAAAGATTTATGGATACAAAAGAAGTTATAGACTGGAAGACATTTTTAAAGAAAAGAAATCCAGAAATAAAAGAAGTAAAATATGAAGAAAACATGCCTGTAACCATCGTTCATACTGGAGGAACTACCGGAAAAGCTAAAGGAGTAATTTTATCTAATGATAATATCAATTGCTGTGCTTACCAATGTGAAATTAGTGGACTTGATTTTAAAGATCATGGAACATGGCTAGATATCATGCCTCCATTTATTGTTTATGGGGTGGGAAATGGCTTACACTTACCTCTATCAATGAACATGAAAGTTATTTTAATGCCAAAATTTGATCCATCTAAATATGATGAAATTTTACTTAAACATAAGCCAAATTATATGGCAGGAGTACCTTCACATTATGGTTACCTATTATCCAGTAAAAAATTGCAAAATAAAGATTTATCTTTTATCAAGACACCAATTGTAGGCGGAGATAAAATGGACTATACGCTGGAAAAGCAAGTCAATGAATTTTTAAAATCACATCATTGCCAAACCAAAATTATAAAAGGTTATGGAATGAGTGAAGTAGATGCAGCAGTTTCGGTTTGCATAAATAATGAAGTAAATAAACTAAAAAGTGTAGGTATTCCCCTTCATAAATGTAATCTAGGAATATATGATCCAGAAACCAATCAGGAATTACCTTATAATTATAAAGGAGAAGTTAGAATTTCTGGCCCAAATGTGATGTTAGGATATTATAATAATTTAAAAGAAGAGAAAAAAATTCTTCATAATGAATTAGAAATACCTACAATTTATTCTGGAGATTTAGGGTATTTTGATCAAGATGGTGTCTTATTTGTCGAAGGAAGATATAAAGAAATGATTATTAGACCAGATGGATTTAAAGTTTATCCTTCCTCAATTGAAGAAATTATTTTATTGCATAAAGAAGTATCAGAATGTAAAGTAGTAGGATGCAGAGATTATAGTGAAATTCAAGGAGAATTACCTAAAGCATATATTATTTTAAAAGATTCTACTAAAGATCAAGCACAAATATTAAAAGAAATAGAAGAATTATGCCAAAAAAATTTAGCTGAATATTCCTTACCATATTCTTACCAAGTAATTGATAAATTTCCCGTAACTGCTATTGGAAAAATAGATACACGAGCTCTAAAGATGATAGAAAATTCAAAAAAAGGAAAAATAAAGTCTTTAACAAAAAAAGGAAAATAAATTTATTTTAAAAAAAACTTTCATATGTTATACTTATCTTAAAGAATATATGGAGGTGTTTTTTATGTATTTAGGTCTTGCAACAATTACTTGCAACTTAATTTATAGTGTTTTTATTGGAATAATTTATTTTAATAAAAAAAGAATTCATAATCTAGAAACAGATTTATATGGAAATATTATTATTGTAAATATAATAAATTTAATTATGGAAATTCTCTGTTGTATAACAGTATCCAACCTAGAAAAAATCCCTTTTTTAACAGAGTTAATTAATCGTTTGTTTCTTATTACAATCTTTCTTTGGCAATCATTATTTACATTATATATTTACTCCATATCTTTTAAAAGAAAGGAAGAAAAATTAAATTTCCATCGAAAAAAGGGAATTGCATTTGTTATTCTATGGTTTATTATAGTAAGTTTATTATTATTTTTACCACTAAAGTATTATCATAAAAATAACATTGTATATTCTTATGGAATGAGTGCAAATTTGTTATACTTAATTGTTTTACTCTATCTCGTTAGTTGGATAATATGTTACATTAATAGAATAAATAAAGAAAAGAAAAACAAATATATCCCTGTACTTGCCTTTATTTTCGTTATGACCTTAGCATTAGGAATAAGGGCTTTAAATCCAGGCTTTCTAATTATCTCATCCTCTTTTGCCATTGTAACGAATCTAATGTATTTTACCATTGAAAATCCGGATATTAAAATGATAGAAGAATTAAATATTGCAAGAGAACAAGCAGAAAAAGCCAATACCGCTAAAAGTGACTTCTTATCTTCGATGTCTCACGAGATAAGAACACCTCTAAATGCAATAGT
>CAKPBH010000086.1 GCA_934140355.1 uncultured Bacilli bacterium
CGAACCCTTGACCCCCTGCGTGCAAGGCAGGTGCTCTAGCCAGCTGAGCTAATTCCCCATCGACAAGATAAATTATATCAATATCCATTGAATATGTCAATACATTTTTTACTTTTTTTCAAGACAAAAACAGAAATTAAATGAAAAGAAGTAAAAAAATCAGAAAAAAGATAATTTTAAAATATTTTTTTAGTTTTAAAATCAACAAATAAAAGGAGCTAAAATTTAAAAAGCATTTAAATTTAGAACTATATTTTTATTGTTACAGTTCATTCAGATAAAATAAGGAATTAAATGTTATTTTCGTAAAAAAGTAACAAAAAATCAAAAGATAGTCAAAAATTTATACCTTCAATTAATGGATAAACACAAACTTACTTTTTATTTATAAGGATTTATCTGCAAAATCCATTTCCTTGACTAAACTGTAACTTTTTATTTTAAACAATTACATAAGATTATTGTAGAAAATATCAAATTATGATATAATTAAAACCGACAGGAGGAATATAATGGAAATAGCACTATTAATTGTTTCAGTATTACTAATTATAATTGTTTTATTACAAAGTGGAAAAGCAGAATCTGCTGGACAAATCATTCAAGGTGGTAATTCTGAACTATTTGCAAACAGAAAAGAAAGAGGCCTAGAACTATTCATCAGTAGACTAACAATGCTATTAGGTGTGGCATTTTTTGCACTTTCCCTATTTATTTCACTAAAATAAACAAAAATCAATGAAATATAATATAAAAAGTAATAACAAACATAAATTTAACGGTTTTTAAAATTTGAATAACCAATAAAATACTTTCAAACAAAGATATTTTTATCAAAATAAGCAAGTATATTTTTTACTTGCTTATTTTTTTAATTAAATTGAGAAAGATAATGATGGATTAATATTTTTTATTACATTTGAACACAAAGAAACTATTGAAAGATTTAACTCCATCAGATTTAAAATATATTCAATTTTAATCACAATTTAACAAAAAAATTCTAATCCGAAAGTTATCATTAAATCAAAAATATCTGCCATGAAGATAAATTAAGAGCAAAAAACTTCAAAACTATATTTATCATAACAATTTATCATTCGAAATATAAAACAAAATAAGACAACCTTTTAAGTAGTTTTAAATCAAAAAAAGATAAACCACTATATTTCATCATCTTTTAAAAGATCACCAATATATAACAAAAAAATCAATGCCTCAGCACTGAAATACATTCAATTTTTTCTATCTTACATTAAATTTTATTAACAAACAAAAGTAAAAATAAACAAACACAATATGGTGCCGTAAGTAGGAATCGGACCTACATTAAAGCCTTACCATGGCCTCGTAATACCATTATACTATTACGGCAAGAAACTGGTTTAAGAAAACCATATTAATTTAACATATACAAGAATTGCAATAATAATTCTATAAAATGCAAAAACAGAAAAATCATGTTTCTTAATATAACGAAGTAAAAATTTAATACTAATAACCCCGACTACAAACGAAGTCAAAATTCCAACAATAACCTCCGTAGAAAACGTAAGTTCTCCCACTTTTAATACGGCAGCTCCTGCAATAACTGGAACTGACATTAAAAAAGTAAACTTAGTGATAGCTTCCTTACTAAGCCCCATCAATCTTCCCGCTAAAATAGTCGTCCCACTACGAGAAAAACCTGGAAAAACAGCAAAGGCTTGAGAGCAACCAACCAAAAATGCCTGTTTCAAAGTAATCTTTTCAAAAGAAACTTCATTCTTTTTATAATGTTTACTAGCCCACTTATCACCGGCATAAATAAATACTCCCATCAAAGCAAGCAACAAAGCAATTGCCCACATTTGATTACGAAAAAATCCTTCAATAATATCATCCAACAAAAATCCAACAAGCGCAGCAGGAATTGTAGCAACTACCAAATACCAAAACATTTTTCCTTCTCTAGTATCTTCTTTTTTAAATAAATTTTTACATGCGCCAACAAACAAATTCCACCACTCTTTAAAATAAATTACTAACACTGCTAATAACGTTCCAAAATGAAGGGCAATATCAAATGCCATTGACGATTCTTTCCATCCTAATAAATAAGGAACTAATATCAAATGTGCCGAAGAAGATATTGGTAAAAACTCTCCTACGCCTTGAACAATTCCCAATACAATACACTTTATAATAGACATCTTTAGCCCTCTTTCCTTACTTGCACCATTATATCATGGAATATTTTATTTGTAAATATAGTTTAAAAATAATGTCATATATTTGTAACTTGCGTAAAATATATTAGATAAATAAAGGAGGTAAAATCATGTATTACTATGGTGGCTATAGCGGAGGCTATAACAATTCATGTGGTTGCTGCAACAATAATTCCTATCCATCATATGGCGGATATGGTTATAGCGGCGGATATGGTTACAGCGCTGCAATCATTTTAGTATTATTTATTTTATTAGTAATTATAATCGGTGCTAGAGTAACCGTATAACTTTAGAGGAAAAGGAAAATCACCTTTTCTTTTTTTATAATTTGTGTTAATATATATTCACAAGGAAGTGATTTTATGCTTAAAACAAGTGATATATTAGACGAAAAAGACA
>CAKPBH010000087.1 GCA_934140355.1 uncultured Bacilli bacterium
TCATAATAAAATCTCTCCATTTCTACTATTGTATCATGGAGAGACTCTATTTACACAAATTTATTTACAGACTCTAATAATTCTAAAAATTTGTTCTTAATGTTATCATTTTCAAATCCTGTACTTGTTAAAAGTGTTTTTTTCATCTTGTCACTTTCTTTTTATTATCTATTACTTCTAAAATTATGATATCTAATCCTGAATTTCTTATTTCATCTTCTATTTTTTTCTGCATATTTTTAGCATTCATAAAGTCAGCATTTCTAAGTTTTGTTCGCTCTAATAGTAATTCATCGCTTATATGTAAATAAACAATTAAATCACAATCAAGTAAAACAGTTCCAAACATTGGACTTCCTAAATTAATAGATAATTTAGTTCTTACAAATTCATCCATTTTTTCTCCAATTTCTTCAGTCCAAGGGGTACTACAAACATAATCTGTTTCCTGTTGTGTTAGTAATGGGAAAATTTCTTTATCCATATCTACACCAATTTTTAATTCATTTATTAACGTTGTTTTTCCCGTACAGGTTGTTCCTAAAACACAAATTCTTTTATTGCTATTTTCATTAAATATTGTTAATAAATTATCAATACTTGCTTCTATCATACTCTTATTCTCCTTACGAATTTATGACAGATTCATAAAATTTTTCACCAATAGTGGTTAAAGTTACATACTTGTCGGACCTAAAATTTGCACTGCTTGAAATCATTGTAGATTTCATTGCTGTATTGACGATTCCCAATGAAGATAACCTGTCAATCGGATAAATCTCAATTCCACTAGTATCTGTTACTTGATGATTATATATTAATTTAATAATATTAAAATCATTTAGAAAAAGCATTTTTATTATTTCTGAAAATTCACAAAATTGACTCCAATTAATTTTTTCATTTATATAAGCCTTATATAAATTTGCTAACATCTGTGATTTTTCCATATCAACTGTAGAATTTAAAATGATAAGTACTCTTCCTAATTCTTTTTCAGCTTTTTTTGAATCTGAATTTATTAGTTCTTTATATTTTATTAATTTATTTTGATCAATAGTGCCAGAGTTAAATTGTTTAATGAATGCAAGAGTTTGTTTTAAGAGATTTCTGTCATGAATGTTTTGATATGTATTTTTTACGCCAACCAACATGTTTACAATAGGAATATCCTTAAATAATCCATCATCTAAAAGACTATCAATACCTATTTCAACAATATCTCCGATTGAATCTTTGCTTCCATCAAAAAGTGATGAAGAAAAACTTGGTATTATTTTATCCATTAAAATTTCTCCTTAGATTTGATAATTTTCTTTACATTTTCTTTAGCAGTCCCAATTAATTTAACAATCTTGGGTAATTCATAAAAAGCAACAGTATTTTCAATACTAAATTCTTCTTTAGTAGTAGAGCATAAAATTACCCTTTTGTTTAGTGCTATTGCCATTCCTAACTCAATATGTGCTCCTCTTCCCGCTGGTAATAGTATAATGACAACATCGGAATCAATAATACCTTGTGACTCCAATGTTGCATATTCTATCATATCTTCTAAAGATACATCGTCACTAACATTCTTTACCCAATCATAAGTTTGTTCCCAGCCATTTTCTTTTAACAACCTTGCATAGTAGTTAACTAATTTGCAATTTTTCATTCCTGATCCTATATAAAACTTCATTCTTTTCCCTCCATTTATCTTTTAATTATTTAACTCAAAATTTTTCTTTTCCTCTTCAACAGCAGTAATTAATTCCCGTTCTGTTGGCATATGTAATTTATATTCTGATGAAAATATTGTTTTATTATTCTCTGGTAGGGTATATTTTACAATAGTTTCATTTTTATTTGTTGATAATAATATTCCTACAGTTGGGTTTTCATCTTCTTGTTTAATTTCTCTATCATAGTAATTTACATACATTTGCATCTGTCCAATATCTTGATGAGTTACTTTTCCTATTTTTAAATCTATTATGACAAAGCATTTTAAAAGTCTATTATAAAAAACTAAATCAGGATAGAAATGTTCTTCTTCTAAAGTTAATCTTACTTGATTTCCAACATAACTAAAACCTTTCCCAAGCTCCAATAAAAACTCTTTTAAATGTTCTATAATATTTTTTTCTAAATCGGATTCTAAATAATTTGTATTTTCTTTTATATCTAAAAACTCCAATACAAATGGGTCTTTTACTAAATCTTTGCTTGCTCTTAAAATTTGTCCTTTTTCAGATAATTCTAATATTTTGTCTTTATCAGCAGATAAAGTCAATCTTTCATATAGCAATGAATCTCTTTGCCTTTGAAGTTCTCTAACACTCCATTTAGAATTAATAGTTTCTTTAATATAAAAATTTCTTTTAGTTTCTTCTTCTATTTTTAATATTTCTAAATAATGTGACCAACTTAATTGCGACGACACTGTTGTCGCAATTGGAAAATAAATATAGAATTTTCTCATTCTCTCTAAATTCCTTTTAGAAAAGCCTTTACCAAATTCATCAGTTAATTTTTGTGATAGTTTCTCTAAAACGGCATCACCATAACTTGCTCTTTCATCACCTTGTTGTATTTCCATAAT
>CAKPBH010000088.1 GCA_934140355.1 uncultured Bacilli bacterium
AGCAAAAGATCCAAAATCTGTTGAAGACCTGACAAAAGTTGAACAAGAAATACTTGGTACATCAGATACAAAAACCGATATAGAAAAAGAAGTTGAAAAACGCTATTCAGATGAATATAAGAAATATGAAAATTTAAGTGAGGAAGAAAAAGAAACATTAGATGTTATTCCAAGAAAAGAAGAAGTTCCTATTACAGAAATAGATGAAATTAAAGAAGATGTTGATTATAAAGAAGATGTTCTAACTATTCCAGATAGTTATAATTTAAAAGATCATATTACTCTTAGAGTTGAAAATCAACAATCATATGGTTTATGTTGGGATTTTGCTTCAATGAAATCATTAGAAACTAATATACAATTACATGAAGGAAGAGATTTGGATTTGTCAGAACTTCATCTTGATTATTATCAATCAAATTTGATGTATGGATATAGACAAATTCATAATGGTGGTAATTTTAGTGATTTTGTAGATTATTCCTTATTAACAGGTGCTGTATTAGAGGAGACTGTTCCATATGGGGTTACTTCTAAAAACACAATTAACGGAAAAGAATTTACATATTTTACACCTAATGATTTTAACGAAGAAATATATAGTAAATTTACTAGTATGAATACTGTTGCACGTGCTACTGAAGTTGTTGACTTTCCTTTTGTTACAAAAACAGATGGAAAAGTTGATGATGAAAAAATAAATGAAGAAAAATTAATAGAATTTAGAAATGTTGTAAAATTGCATATTATGAAAAATGGTTCAATATATACTGTAATAAAATCAACAACTGAAAAAAATGCATATTGTAATAAGAATTGTGGAGGAGACCATGCTGTTTCAATTGTTGGATGGGATGACAATTATTCTAAAGATAATTTTACTAGTGCAGATGGAAGCCATCCTTTGCACGATGGTGCATATATAGTTTTGAATTCATGGGGAGACAAATATGGAGATGGTGGTTACTACTACATTTCTTATGATGACCAATTAGTTGAAAGTCAAATGAGTGGTGTATTATCAACATCTATGGAGAATGCTATAAGAATTGATAGTATTCAAAATCCAATTGTAAAAGATATTATAAATAATCAGCTTAAATATTATATTATAGATTATAATAATGACAAATATATTACAAAAATGGCATTAGGAAAAATTTCTTCTCTTGAACTTCAAAATAAAAATTTAACTTCTGATAATTTAAGTGGATTAGATATTTTTTATAATATCTCTGTTATTGATTTATCAGATAATAATATTACTAATGTTAGCGTATTAACTAATTTTAAAAGACTTTATTCTATTAATTTGAGTAATAATAAAGTTACTGATGTTAGTGCATTAAAGGATTTAGAAAATCTTGGAAGTATTAATTTATCCGGAAATAATAATGTTAATGGTTATGAACAACTTGATAATTTATATCAAATTAATTTAAGTAATACTAATCTTAGTGCTTTAAATAATATTAGTAATAATGAAAGATTATCTCAATTAGATTTATCAAATAATACCCAATTAGATTATAATAGCCTTAAATTACCAAAGAACATATCATATCTTGTATTAGATAATACAAACTTTAAAAATAATAATTTATCTAATTTGAAAAATTTGTATTCATTAAGTATTAAAAATAATGGATTAAAAAATTTAGATTCATTAAGAAATATTAAATCATTAACTAGTTTAGATGTTTCAAATAATGAAATAACAAATTTTTCTGCTTTGACTGAAATTTTTGGAAAAAGTGATGATGAAGATGCTATTTCAGAAGATGAAGATTATGGATATTATGGTTATACTTCTCTAATTGCAAAAGAAAATAATATCAGCGATATTTCAATTATTAATAATATAAAAGTTGACAGTGTAGATTTATCTAATAATAAAATTACTGATTTATCTGCTTTGGATAATAATAAAATAAAAATGATAAGATTATCATACAATAAGATTAAAAAAGGAATTAAGTCATTAAAAAATGTAAACACCATCTACTTGGATCATTGTGGAATTTCTAATATAGATGATTTTTCAGTTTTAGAAAAAACGGACTATTTAGTTTTAGATGATAACGATATTACTAATTTTAAGAATTTAAAAAATATAAATCAGTTAACTTCACTATCAATAAACAATAACAAAATAACTGATTTGTCATATATTTCTGAATTTGAAAATTTATATAATTTAAGTTTAGATAATAATGACATTACTGACATTACAGCACTTAATAAAATTGAAAAATTAAATACATTATCATTATCTGGAAACAAGAAAATAAAAGGAAAACTTACAGGTAGTATAAGTAATATTAATTTAAAAGATTGCAATTTAGATAATACTTTTGATTTAAATGGATTATCTCAAATATCATATATTAATTTATCTAATAATACTTATAATAACATAAGAGATATAATAAATAATTCTAAATCTGAATGGATTTCTATTGATGCAGATGATTTGGCTATTTCAGAAGAAGAACTATTACAGATT
>CAKPBH010000089.1 GCA_934140355.1 uncultured Bacilli bacterium
AACAATTCATCAGCTGAAACATTGAATATTACTGAAAAAAAGGCTAATTCATATACTTTTATAACTCTATCTCCTCTTTCAATTTTTTGCAAAGAGTTTTTATTTAGGTCTATACCATACAATTGAGCTTTTTCAGACAAATCTTTTTGAGTCATATTATTTTTAATTCTATATTCTTTTATTGTACTACCTATAGCATTTAATTTGCCATTATACTTTATAGTGTTTTTCATAAACAAATTTCCTCAACTTTTTTATTTTTATTGATTTTATTATATATTTATGATAAACTAACAACGTAGACGTTGCTAGCTGCAATTTATAAATTAGTAGAAAATCGTTTTATAAAATGAAAAATACAAATGAAAGGAAGTAAAAGAATGCATTTAGAAAATAAAGGAATTTATAATAAAAAAGAAATGACGAAAGGAATAACATTGATCGCTCTTGTAGTAACAATTATAGTTTTGTTAATTTTAGTGCGGAGTTTCAATATCAATGATAACAGGGCAAAATGGAATTTTAAATCAAGCAACCAAAGCAAAAGAAGAAACCGAAAAGGCATCAATTGAAGAGGAAGTTGCTATGGCCTGGAATGCTGTAAAATCTATGGAGTATATAAGTTCTAATCAAAATATAGATAAATCTAGTTATTATCTAGAAAATTTGAAAAAAGAATTAGCATTAAATGGAGATGTAGAAGATTTTAACTATGTTGAAAATGGTATATCGACTTTAAAGTATAAAATAAAAGATGAAAATGAATACTGGTATGTGAAAATACCATCTTTAGGGAAAGCGATAGCTGGAAAAACATTTGGATATCAAATAACATCCAAAAATTATGGTGATAAAGTCGAATATAGTGCAAATGGGATTGATGAGTGGAAAATACTTTATTGTGAAGGAGATAAAGTATTTATAATTTCAAGTGACTATGTACCTAATGACAAAATTAATGTAAATAATTTAGGAATGACAAAAAATGGAATGTATAGTGTATATTGGGAAAACATTCCAAATATGCAAGAAACTTCACAAAATAAACTATTTAAAGCAACTTCATACTCTTTAAATAATACATATGATAATTCGAAATGTGTATCAACATTACTAAATACGAACAATTGGAATGATTTTGTGAATAAATATGCTGATTATGCAATAGGAGGAGCAACAGTTGAGATGTGGATGGCGAGCTGGAACGAGAAATATCCTGACGAAAAGTTATATTGCAACAATACAAACGAATATGGCTATTTTGTTGGAATTGAAAATAATCCTATTGATTTAAATGTACCTCCTAAGGTATTGGAAAAATATACGGGATATGCAGAGGCAGATACTAATAATAATTTGTATTTTCCACACAAGGAAACAGTAGATGAAGGCAATTGCAACAGCTATTGGTTAGCTTCTCCAAATGCAACTATGACAGGTAATCAAATAGTAAATATTAGCTGGTGGCCATATGTTGATAATAACAATTATAATACTAAAACTCGTGCAATTAGACCAGCAGTTTGTTTGAAGTCTGATTTAATTGGAGAATATGTAAATGATAGGTGGGTATTAAAGTAAGATGATTAAATTTAACAAAGATTAGATGTAAAAGTCTAATCTTTATTTTTGTAAAAATGATAAAAGATTGTAGACGAAAATAAAATAATATTGTAAAATAATTAACATAAGAAATTTTTAATAAAAAAACGAATATAATTAGAAAGTGAGAAAATATGGATAAGCAAGAAATATATGATTTTATAAAAAATAAAAATATATGGTACGAAATAACTGAACATAAAGCAGTTTTCAATATGGAAGAGCTATCAGAAATTGAAGTACCATACCCAGAATATGATGCAAAGAATTTATTTATTCGTGATGATAAAAAAATGAACTATTATTTAATAACTGTTAAAGGAGATAAAAGAGTTAATCTAAAAGAATTTAGAAATAAAAATGCTACAAGACCTTTAAGTTTTGCATCAGAGCAAGATTTAATGAATATCATGAATTTAATTCCAGGCTCAGTAAGTCCATTTGGTCTATTAAATGATAAGGAATTAAAGGTAAAATTTTATTTAGATAAGGATTTCCTTAACGATAAAAAAATAATCGGTGTTCACCCAAACGATAATACGGCAACAGTATGGCTAAAAGTGGAAGATTTAGTTGAAATAATAAAAGAAAATGGAAATAAAGTTGAATTTGTAGAACTTTAGAAAAATATCAAAAGATAGGGAGTATAAAAAATGCAAATATCAAAATCAC
>CAKPBH010000090.1 GCA_934140355.1 uncultured Bacilli bacterium
AGAACCAGATTCGCTACCAGATTTAGAATTTTTATTTTTCTTCAACCTTAATATACTTTTAGCATTCTTAGAAAACACTACCTTATCACCAAGCTTTAATTTGCTAATCCAATTCTTTGCTTTTTTTACACCTATAGCACCAACCAAACTTGAATATGATTTTTTTAGAGATTTCAAATCACGATTATTCAAATCCGTTTTTACCTTATTTTTTATTTTATCAACAGACATCAAAGTTTTTTTATCATCTAAAATCACACTTCTAGTATCATCAAGTAAATCCATTTCTTTTTGAATAGTTTTTAATAAAACATTAACACCAGCGTTTATATATGCAGTTGCTAAAATTCCACCCATTGTTGAAGAAGCACCCTTGCACCCATTTAATTTATCTCTAGCTACAGAAACTTCACTTTTAGCGTCTTCTATAAGATTAGCAGATTTCTCTAATTTTTTTCCACCAGAAGTTATTTTTATTACATTCCTTGCCATACAATAATCTCCTCTCTAATTCAACCATTTTTTTGTTACTGCATAAACACTGGAAATAGCCTTATTCATAGAAGCAATTTCTTGTTCAAGTGCATTTAGTTCCTTAATTCTCTTTTTTATTTTCTTTCGTCTCTTCTCTAAACCTTTATATTCCTCGGTTTCTAATTTTTTTAATGCTGATTGCAAATCACTATTAGCGTTTTTAACCCTAGCACGACATTGAAGAAGAGCAGACATCAAAGTTCCACAGTTTTTAACGAGCTTCTCTGCTTGATTTTTCAAAGTTTTCTGCTCATGATGACATAAACGTAAAGGTGTAATAAACTTATTACCAATATTCCAACCAGCAGCAAAACCAGCAATAGTTGATAAAGCAACAGCTGCTAAGGCCCCAGTCGATAATCCAGCACTAATTTCTACTAATCCAGTTGCAGTTTCCGCTGCCCCAGTTGTAGCCAAAGCTGTAGAACCAGTTGTAGCCAAAGCTGTAGAACCAGTTGTTGTTAAAGCAGTACTTTCTGCAATAGGTCCACCCATTTCAATAACTGTACCTGCCCCAGTAGCAAGAGGTCCAGGTAAAGCAAGCGTTTCTGTAACAGTAGGAACAGACATACTTGCTTCCATTACAGCATTTTTTGTAGCCAATGCAGCTAATTCATTCATTTTATTTACAATCGCTTTACTAGCTCCAGCAGCAGCTAATGCAGTAGCAGTTTTTCCTAAAAATCTACCCATGGAGTCTCCAAGATATTCTTTTTCAATCTGTTGATTTCTCTTAATAATACAATTACAATTTTTACTAATATCACCAACAATCTTATTCAATTGTTCTATTTTAGAAGCGATTTCTTGATTCATCACTAATTCCCCTTTCATAGTACATTGCAACAAAAAGAAACCATTATTTCTTTTCATTGCAATATACTGCATATTAAATATGCAATATATTTGTCACTAATTTGCTGTTTCATCAAATTGTTGGTGAACTCTATAACTTTCATCAATTTTATTTGCATAAGTATTGATTAGTTGAACAAATGAATTAAATTCAGCTGCAGATTTTTCCCATTTTTGTTTAAAATCATTAGCTCTTTGTCCAGACCATCTATTTTCAACACCAACATTTTGTTTAATAATATCATCACATTTATTTAAATATGATTTAACCTTATTAGCTTCTTCTTGAACCTTAGCCATGGTAGCTTTAGCCTCATTATAATCAAAATGTCTAACTGCCATAATATCCCTCCTTTATATATTATCTAAGTGAATTAATCGCTTTATCCAAATCATCAGCAGCTGTATTTAAGCTATTAGAAAATTCTTTTAATAAACGTCCTAATTCTTCTAAATTTGGTTTACTCTTACTTGTATATTCTTTATTTAATTCATCGTAAGCTTCGTCTCCCCAACATTCAGCTAACTTATTAGTAATTAAACCATTGATTTCCTCTACTGATGATGTATATTTTCTTTCTTCGTCAGCAACCTCTGAAGCTGCATTTCTCATTTTCTCTGTATCTGCAGTCATCATTTCACCTCCCTTACCTTTCTTAAATAATAAGAATATAACTATATCTTCTATCAATATCCTTATACATTCTTACAATATCATCATAAAACAAATAACAAAACAGCGCAACTAATTAATCAAAATTTGACATAAATAAATGTAAAGTATCTTTTTAAAAATACCCATGTTATAATATAAATGAGGTGTATTATGAAAACTTTTAACGAAATAGATGAACCATTTGTTTGTGAAAAATGTGGCTTTCATG
>CAKPBH010000091.1 GCA_934140355.1 uncultured Bacilli bacterium
TACATCACTAGAAAATCTATTTTTGGAGATAACAGAAAATGAATAAAATAGTAAAATTAACAAATGTATTTTTAAAAAATTCATTATCTCAATTTGGTGAAAGAAAAAATAAAAAAGCAAATTCAACAATCATCATATATATAATAGCAATTTTGTACCTTGCAATAGTTGCAGGTGGTTTTAGTTATACAATAATTGATAACCTAAAACAAATAAATCAACAAGAAATGTTTATAGGAATTATATTACTAGCAATAGGAATGATAGCACTTATACAAACAATATTTTCATCAATGAGTTTATTATATTATTCAAAAGATAATGAATATATATTACCACTACCAATAAAACCAAAGCAAATTGTAATTGCAAAAACAAATGTATTAATAATTACAGAATATGCAATAATTGCAATAATTGGACTAATTCCATTAATTGTATATGGAATTTTAAATAATTTAGGAGTTGGATATTATATAAGTACAGTATTGGTTTTAGGGATATTTCCAATAATACCGATATTATTTTCAAGTCTATTAGTATTAATAATTATGAGTTTTTCAAAAATAACAAAAAATAAAAATAGATTTCAAGTAATATCAACATTTATACTTTTAATATTAACAATGTTAATATCATATAAGTTTAGTGCAATGGGTCAAACAGAAGATCAAATGGTACAAGTGCTTACACAAACTAATGGATTAGTAGAAATAATAAAAAGTAAAATGCCTACATTAGAAATGGCAATAGAAGTATTAACAAATAATTCATATATAGAAGTAATAAAAAATATTATATACTTGACAGTTTTAACAGGAATCTTATATATAATGTATGTTATATTAGGCGAAAAATTATATTTAAAAGGTGCAGTAGGAAATCTTTCAAGTGGGGAAAAGACTAATAAAAAAATAGATGAAAAAGAAATAGCACAAAAAACATCTTTGCTAAAAACATATGTAGGTAAAGAAATTAAAACTTTATTGCGAAATCCAATTTTTTTAATGCAATGTGTTTTGCCAGGAATAATATTTCCTGTAATTATGGTTGTATTTAGTGCAATAAGCATAAATTCAGAAGGAGTAGACATTATTGAAATTGCAAAATCAATAACAGTAAAAGATTCATTATCTGTGGGAGTGCTTTTAATATGTATAATGCAGTTTTTCGCGATGTTTATATATATTTCTATAACAGCAATATCAAGAGATGGAAAAAATGCAATATTTATGAAATATATTCCTGTAGAAATATCAAAACAAATTGAATACAAAATAATTCCTAATATAGTAATGAATATTATAATGGAAATAATTACTATTGTAATAGTAGAATTTGTAGTACAAATACCTATAATATATTTAATTACTATAATTGTGTTAATGACAATAATGGCAATATTGCAAAGTTATATGTTTATACTAGTTGATATAAAAAAGCCAAAATTAGATTGGAATTCTGAATATACAGTTGTAAAACAAAACATGAATTTAATGTGGCCAATGATATTGGAATTAGCTAATATAATGATAATATTTGCATATGCAAGTTTATTTCCGATAAGAAATAGTTATATAATTATAGGAAGTTTGATTATAATATATGTTGTTGGAACAGTAATTGTAAGAAAATATATACAAAAGAATATAAATAAACTATTTGAAAAAATATATTAGAAAATAAAAGGAGAAAAAGAAATGAAAAAATATTATTTCACATCTGAAAGTGTAACAGAAGGACATCCAGATAAATTGTGTGATACTATTTCAGACACAATTTTAGATGCATATATTAAACAAGATAAAAATTCAAGGGTAGCATTAGAAACATTTGCTTCTGGCAATGAAATAACAATTGCAGGACAAGTAACTTCTAAAGGACAAGTCGATATAGAAAAATTAGTTAGAAACAAGATAAAAGAAGTTGGTTTTGACAATGCAAAAACAGATATGGATTATAAAACTTGTGACATACACATAAATATAACAAAACAAAGTCCAGATATAGCATTAGGAGTTGATATAGGTGGAGCAGGTGACCAAGGAATAATGTTTGGATATGCAAGTGATGAAACTAAAGAATATATGCCACTTGCAATAAATTTGGCACATAAATTAGCACATAGATTAACACAAGTAAGAAAAGACGGAATAATAAATTATCTAAGACCAGATGGAAAAGTACAAGTAACAGTAGAATATGAT
>CAKPBH010000092.1 GCA_934140355.1 uncultured Bacilli bacterium
ATATTAAAGAAAAGTTAGTTAAAACTTTATTATCAGAGCAAGTTTCTGATATTACTAAGAATAACTATATTAATATTTTAAATAATGTTTTTGAGTTTTTCTGGAGTGGTTATCCCCTAATAAATTAGTTTGCTTAACAAACCTTAAAAAAATTAATAAAAAAAGTAAATCAGGGTTGCTAAAAGTCATCAATCGTGGTAGGATATTGCTTCCGAAAGAAGTGGTATTATGGATACTAATCAGGTGGAAAAGACGAAAACTACAGATGTTTTAGCTATTTCCAGTAATGCTAGAAAGCTCTTTGCTAAGATAAATGTTTTTACTTTAGAAGATGCGTGCAAACTTAATGTTTTACAACTTCTAGAGTTAGTTAAAAGCAATGTAAAAACACAAGCTTATGTTGATGAGTTATGGAGATATGTTCATGACTTAGGCTATTATTTTTTAGGGGAATTAGCTTATTTAAAAGAAATCAGAAATTTAGCTAATAATGAGTTAAGTATTAAAACAAATACCCTTTTTATGAGTGAAAATGCCCGTAAATTTATTGGAAGTTATGAAGATATTGATACTTTTTTCAATGCCCTAAAGAAAAGTAAGAGAATGTTAAAAAGTTTTTTGTGTTTAGTAATTACCTATGAAAATAATGATTCCCTAGAAAGACTTTTTACTAATACTGGTAATTATGGTATCGTCTTATCATTACTTATTAAAGACTTTAAAAAAGATTGTAAACAAGCTGGTCCTTTAATGCCGGTGTTTCTTTTAATAGATGAAAAAAATATTTATAATAATTTAATTCGTAATGATTATTGGTTAGTTGGGGATTTACTTAAAATAAGTAAAGAAAAAATAAAAGATATTCCTCATTTAGGACCACTTAAAACCCTAAAAATTATTAAAGTTTTAGAAACAAAAGGTTTTACTTTAGCAGAAGAACCTTTAGAGGATAATCACCCAAAAGACCTACTTAGTCTAGATTATTCTTATATTGGATTAGAAAAGTTAAATTTATCAGAAGAATTAGTAAAAAAATTACAAACTATGCAAGTCCTTAACTTAGAAAAACTACTAAACTTAAGAGATTTAAGCTTTTTGACCAATCTTGAAATAATAGAAATTAGAGAAAAATTAGCGGTTTTAGGATTTTCTTTTAAAGATAAATTGATTGCCATGCCCGAAAGTATTTTAGAACAAAAATATAACCAATTATGGCAAGACCAAAAAAGGTTAGAAAAAAAGTTAGAGATAGTAACAAAAGAGGTTAATTCATATAAAAGAGTATTAACTTTAAGCTCAATAAATAAGTAAAAAATAAAGGAGAATGATTAAATGCAAATAGATGATTTAAATATTAGTAGTAGTGCTAAGAAAATGCTAAAAGATTTTAAAATTGAAACTGTAGACCAATTATTAAAAATAGATGAGAAAAGTCTAAAAGCCGAAATGCAAAAAAATCCTAGGTATCGTTATTTATTTGATGAGATTTTTGAAAAAATTAAAGAAAAAGGTTTTCATTTTGCTTATGAATATTCAACATACTTTCCTCATTTAAATAGTAAAAGTGAAGATTTAGAACAGATAAAAACTTTTTATTTAGATTTAACGCCAGATTTAAGAAAAGCTTTAGATAAACATGAAAATATTGGCCTGTTTTTTAGCACTATTGCCTACGATAAAAAGAAATTAAAAGGCTTTTTATATGAAGCAATTAAAACAGATAAAGATTACACATGGCTTTTTGAACTTTTACATCATTTAGGAAATAACGGAACTATTTTACTTTTAAACATCTATAAATATCAGAGTATTTTAAAAAGTAGGACTTTAAATTTTAATTCCTTACTTAGTGATATTATTTTAGATACACGAGTAGTGCAAGCCCTAAATAAAAAAGAAATATATTTTATTGGGGATTTAGTTAAATATAATGAACAAGGTTTGAAAGATTTAGAAGGAATCGGCTCTATAACAGTGGATATTGTTAAAGAAGAACTAGCTAAGTATAATTTACATTTAGAAATGGAGCCCAAGTCTTATTATGAATTAGAGTTTTCTTTAGATAGCTTTGATATTAGCTTGTTAAATTTAGAAGATTCTTTAGAACGCAAGATTAGAAGTATTAATATTAATACTTTGGATAATTTATTTTTCTCTAATAAAGCGGAATTTTTTACTACAGA
>CAKPBH010000093.1 GCA_934140355.1 uncultured Bacilli bacterium
GTGGCATGACGGAATTCTCGGATGGGGGGGCATCCGGGGAGACAGAAGAGAAAGAGGTATTTACAGATGAGCCGGAGGTAGAGGAGGAGAAAGAACAGCCGGTAGCTGCGGCAGGAGTGCCGGAGGTGGAAAATGGCTTCAGTGACGGAATACTGGATGCAGCACAGGACACTTCTGCTACAACGAAACATACAGTGAACATTGATACCAGTTCCAGTTATAAAATAGGTACGGATACGATGTATGATGTGACAAATAATCATGATGGGACATTGACTGTGGGGGAAAATCCGGCAATTAGAGCATTTGCGGGCATGTTAAATAAAATATATGGATTTAAATATAAGAGCGAAAAGGATAACATTGATTATGCGCTAGGTAGTTATAAGAATCCAGAATTTGACGATGGAAGGAGCTGGTATGCGAGTGTAGGGCTAAATTCTATTCCTGAGCAAAGAAAAATTAGTATTACGAATATTTATACTTTATTTTGTGTAGTTTATACCTACAGCACTGGAGCTGATTTATTGGCTAATTATCAGAGGGTAGAAAACCCAATAAAAGTTAATTATGATTCACAGGGTGGATCAGGTGGGCCAAATATAGATTGGGTATGGAATGGTGATGGACAATGGAATACAGACCATAATATTGAGCCAACTAAAGCAGGCTATAAATTTGATGGATGGTATACTCAAGCAAATGGAAGCAAGATAGAGGAAGTTTCGCAGGCTGTTAATGCGGCGGTTGCAGGTTCCAATAACTATAAAGAAATAACATTATATGCAAAATGGGTTCATGAGCATGCCTGGGAATATAATTTAATTTCAAGTGGAAGTGAATATATTTTTAAGGCATATTGCTCAAATGCAAATTCACCATGTGAATATTATGGAACAAGTTATGATGATGCAAAGGCAACAGTTTCGCTTAATCTTGAGGGATTTGATAATAATAAATGTGTTGAATATGGCAATTCTTATTCTGTAACATGTGTTAATAGTCTTCCGTTAGAAATAGGGGCAACAATAGGATCAGTCATATATGCAGGCCGTGACGGGACCACTTATCCGGAAAGTTCAGTACAGCCCACTTCCACTGGAAAATATAAAGCAAAAGTAAACATTACACTGCCTGGAGAGCAGAGCTCAAAAGAGATATTTGCTGATTTTGAAATTGAAAAGGCGAATGCTACAAATTCTGATTCAAAAGTAAATATTACGGGATGGACATATGGTGGGAATAGCGATACACCGTCAATAGATCCGGACCTGAACCCGGAAAATCAGCCAGTCCAGTACACTTACTATACAGATGGGGCATATACCACGCAGACTTCAACTGAAAACGGTGCAGAAACAAAAGGCGGAGTACCGAAGAACGCAGGCACCTATTATGTAAAAGCCCAGATACCGGCATCCGACAATTATAATGAAGGAACAGCAACCGGTTCATTTGAAATTAAACCCAAAGAAGTAACAGTGAAACCGGATGATTTACAAAAGCATATCGGCGAGAAAGATCCTAAGCTTACTTATACCACAGACGGCATCGTCAAAGGTGAAACACTATCTGGGATCACATTGCAGAGAGAATCAGGTGAAGATGCCAGAAAATATACAATCACAGCCACAGAAACAGAAGGTGCAAATCCGAATTATACTGTCACACGAAAGACAGGCATCTTTACAATTGAGGACCATAACTGGCCAAAAGACGGAAAGATATTAAGTCCTGCAACTTCATGGTCAGAAGGAATGCAGGAGCGAACCTGTACAGCACCGGGCTGTGGTCAGAAAAGATATGATGCCATCCCGAAACAGGATGGAAAACCGGCGGATCCCTATGCAGATAAAATAGATAAATATATCCAGATATTTGGCTCA
>CAKPBH010000094.1 GCA_934140355.1 uncultured Bacilli bacterium
TTTTACAGATTTATACATTTAGGGTGAAATATTCGCTTATAAACTTTCAAGGTGATATTATCATAAATTAAATACAAGAGTAAAATCTTAGGGTTTATTTTTTCGACAAAATGTGGTAAAATATGGTAGTATAAAAAGAATTTATAAAAGGAGACAAGAAATGATACAAATAATAACTTATGATATAGGTAAATATAAAGAATATTCTGATAAACAATATAAAATATCAAAATTAGGAGAGATACAAGCTTTAGATGATTTTGAAATATGTGTAATTGATTTAACTAGTGAATATATATGGAGATATGATGAATCACAACCTACAAATGTTAATTGTCATAATGATTTACTTACTATAAAAGAGGCAATAATAAATAGCAATATTTCAAAAATAGTTATAGTATTACCACAAAATGAAGAATTTTATTATTATAAAACGTATAAAAATAGCAGGTATGTATTGGACAAATTTATACAATTGAAAGATAATAAAGAAAATTTAGTAAAAATCATCAGTAGTAATTTATTTAATATGGGAAAGGTAAAGTTGACATTTGAAAAAACTAGAACTACAATTGAAAATGAAAGTTTAGAAGCAGATTTTAATTTTAATAGTTATCAGGAAGATAAGTTTGAAGTTTTAACATTTTCTAATAATAGTAAAAAAGTTACAACAATAAAAAATGAAAAAATTTTTATAACAACATTAAAAATATTAGATGATAATGAAAAGTTAAAATTATTTATAGAAAACTATTGTAAAAATACACAAGGAAAAGAAGACATGCCTGACTGGATTAGTGATATAAATTTTTTTAATGATGAACAATTAAAAAAGGATAAAGATAACAATCTAGCAAAAATAAGTGAAATAAAGCAGAAGAATATAGCGATAGATAAAGAATTAGAAAAAAATTTAGAATATAAAAGTATTTTATATACGAATGGAGATGAATTAGTAAAGGTTGTATTAGAAATTTTAGATGAGATTCTAGAACATGATTCAAGTAAGTTTGTAGATGAAAAAAAAGAAGATTTTCTTATAAATAAAGATGATATAACTTTTGTTGGTGAAATTAAAGGATTAAGTTCGGCAGTTCAAAATAAAAATATTTCGCAACTAGAGGTTCATATTCAAAACTATTTTGATAAATTACAGGAAGAAGGAAAAGAAGAAAAAGTTAAGGGACTACTAGTTATAAATCATCAAAGAAATAAACCGTTGGAAGAAAGACAAGAAATACATGAACATCAAAAGGATTTAGCAACAAAATATGGATCATTGATCATAGAAACACAAACATTACTAAAAATATATGAAAAATACAAATTAGGAAAAATGACTAAAGAAGAATGCAAGAAATTATTTGAAGAAAATATAGGGTTACTAGAAATAAAAAATAATTAAAATTGTAATAAGCTTTAAGAGCAAAATCTTAAGGCTTTATTTTTTTGACCTAAAATTATACCAAAAACAAATTTAAAAGCCACAAAATCGAACGTGGTGCGAATAAAAAACGAAAGGAGGGTATGCAATGCAAAAGTTAAAAGGACTATGGATTCCAGCAGAGATTTTACTGGATGAGAAATTGACAGATAAAGAAAAGTTTATATTATCTATGATTTTATATTTAAGTGATGAAACAGGAAGTTGTTTTGCAAGTAATGGGTATTTAGCGAGTATTGCAAAAGTGAGTACAAATAGAGTTTCAAAAATAATAAGTTCATTAAAAAATAAGAAATATATCCAAGTGAATTTAAAATATAAAAAAGAAAGTAAAGAAATAGAACAAAGACAAATAATACCTATTGTCC
>CAKPBH010000095.1 GCA_934140355.1 uncultured Bacilli bacterium
GCTATTACTTAGAAAATCACTATTTTCTATAATACTTTTTTCAATTAACTCATCTATTATTTCTCCTGTTATATTTGGATATTCTTTTACTAATTTGTTTTTAGTTAACTCAATTAGTTCAAGTACATCCATGCTCTCTCTGTTATTTTTTTCCATAAACCCCTCACCTCAAAATACAAATTTATAAGTTTATTTTAACAAAAAAAGTAATTTTTTGCTACTTTTTTTGTTTTTTTATTAAGGCACGGTTAACATTTATCATATTTGTATCTAAAAGTTTTGAAATGCTTTTTTTAGAAATTTCTTCATCGCTGGATAACAAGTAGAGAATCACTTGTCTAACCAAATTTTTTTTATATCCTTTTATATTAAAATCATTTTTCCCTTCAATTATGTTACTTATCACTTTTGGAATTATTTCTTGGTATAGAAGTTTAATTTCTTCTTCTATATTTCTTGAACAATAAACCTTTTGTAATAAAGTTTTATCTCTCATACTTAAATTTTTAATGACACTACTTATTTGCTCTTCGCTGTATATTTTTAATATTTTAGTTAACGTTTCAACAATTATATTAAAGTTAATTTCTAAATATCCCATTTCGACTATGTCCGCTTTTATCAACTCTTCCCTTATTGTTTCTAAATTTTTCTTTAATACTCTAGTAATATATGACTGGGATAAACCAAATATATTTGAAATTTCAGCTTGACTATATGTTCTGTCACCTATGAATCCAAAATATAGCATAACTATTTTTTTATCTCTTTCTGGCAATTTTTCTAGTATTTTTACTATTTCAGCTTTAATTTCTTTTTTTTCATATACTTCGTCTACATACTCATCATATGGTAGTATTTCCTCTAAGGTCAATTTTTCTCCGTTTCCATTTTCTACAATTACATCTCCTAACAAATTATCTAAACTTCTTTTTTTATTTTTTCTTATTACCATTAATATTTCGTTACATATACACCTTGACGCATAAGTAGTAAACTCTATTTTCTTTTCAATTTTGAACGTGTCAACTGCCTTAATAAGTCCAATTATTCCTATTGATATAAGTTCGTCTTTGTCATAATCGATGCCTTGAAATTTATTTGTTACTATATATGGAACAAGTCTTAAATTATATGTTATTATCTTTTCTCTTGATTGAACATCTCCATTTTTGAATTTAATAAAATACTCTAGAATTTCATTTTTATCAATTGTTTTTGGCATCCAATTTGCGTATTTATCATAAAGCATATAAAATCCCTCCTAATTAAATTTTATATGCTTGTGCTTTTTATATAACTTATTTTAAAATAAAAAAATTAACAATTTTTTAAACTTGTTAATTTATTTTTTTTGAAAAATAAGAATCTAAATTTTGTTTTATAACTAATAAAATGTTATTCAATTCATCAACCCTATTTTTGTAATTGACGTATATTGGATTTTCATCTAATTCATTATTGCACCTTGCTAATTCTTCTTGTTTTTGCTTTATTAGATCTGTATCCCCTTTTTTTTCGGCTTTTGTAAGTTCTTTTTGTATAGATTTAATATTTTCTATTAATTCTTTTAGGTACGTACTGTCATCTAAAACTTTTTTGGCTTCTGTATACTTAATATACGCGTCTGACTCATTAATAGCATTTATTAGTTCTTGTTCTTTAATTTCAATATTATTCATTAATTATCTCTCCATCTAAACTAAAACTTTTAGCTT
>CAKPBH010000096.1 GCA_934140355.1 uncultured Bacilli bacterium
TGTAAAAGGAAAAGAAGTAGATGAACTTGGAGAATATCTCTTATATATCCATTACTTAGCAAACATGATGGCTTCCCCGCTTAACACAGACGCACAGGGAAATGCGGGCTGCATCTACGGTGTCAGTACAACAAATGAATGGGTTGTGCGGGAATACATTGAGCCAACCTCATCCCTTCCTGAGATTTACCATGGACTAAAAATGCAGAATGAACTTCGCTGTTTCATCGACGCTGACAATAAGGAAGATCCATTACTTGGTATTGTGCAGTATTGGAATCCAGATGTTATGAAAAAACACCTGGACAAAGTATCTGAGACTGGAAATCCTGATGCGTATCATGACTATACCATTTATAAAATGTATGAAGAAACATTGAAAAATCAGTTCCTGAATACAAAGGATATGGTTGCGGAACAGATTACCGAGCTTACAAAACATCTTGATCTTCATGGACAGTGGTCCATCGATGTCATGCAGAATGGGGATGATTTTTATCTAATTGATATGGCATTGGCGCAGGATTCTGCCCTTCTTGATCAGGTTGATTCTGAAAGATTGAAACAATCCGAAGAAAACTGGTTGCCGGACTTGTCACGTTTTGTTTAAATTTTTTCATACGAAAAGAGGCCTTTATGGTCTCTTTTTTTTACGAAAAAAAACAATAAAGCGGAACATTGTTCCGCTTTTCTCGCTGTTCTTACACAAAAAAGTACTCATTTATAAAAATCTCCCATATTAGCTTTGACAGTAAATCATCCTTTTGCAGAAAAGTAATATTCCTTACGGCACAAAAGTGATTTGCAAAAAAAATGACTGCGAAAGTTGTCAAAAAAAAGAAAGGATAGAAAAGAAATGTATTTTGGCTTTAATGAACAAAACAATGCAGCATCAAATTCACCACAGATCCTGAATCTTCAGAAAAATCAGGTTTTGGATCTCACAAAACATGCACCGGCCCTAAAAAGAGCAATCCTTGCAGGAGGGTGGGACGTGGCAACATCAGGAGCATCTGCCGATCTTGATATCGCAGCATTCCTTTTGGACTCCAATGGACGCATTCATAGCGCGAATGACGTCATCTTTTTCAATCATATGGAATCAACAGGAATCGTTTTAGAAGGCGACAACCGTACAGGTTCCGGCGATGGAGATGATGAAAGGATTGATATCGATCTTGATCAGATTCCTGCAGAATACAGCCAGATTGTATTTGCCATCGTTATTTTTGACGCACAAACGAAACGTCAGAGTTTTGGAATGGTAAGAAACGCTTTTGTAAGACTGCTGGATGCAGATGACGATGAAAGAGAAATCTGCCGTTATAACTTAACAGAAGACTATGGTACAGACACAGCCGTTATTGCTTGTTCACTCAACAGAGTTGGAAATGGTTGGGAGATGCAGGCAGTAGGTGAAGGAATGATCGGAGATCTGAACACGATCGCCTCACGGTATATGTAAAGAAAGGACAAGAATTATGGGATTATTTGGATTTGGAAAACACAAGTCAACACCAACACCTCCGCCGGAGCCGGTTACTTTTAATCGACAGCCGGCACCTGTAGCAGAACCAGGGGGAAATGAGGTATTTCTCGATTTAAATAAAGGGGGAATCCTCAATC